>DATDJH010000325.1:0-2963 GCA_036520635.1 Acidimicrobiia bacterium | reverse complement strand
ACCGGGGTTTCCCGGGCCCGGAGCAGGACATTGGCGTCGAGCAATTCCAGGTTCTGAGCGAGGCTGGTGGCTGCCTCCGGCAGCGGCGTCTCGGCAAAGAAGGCCTTCACGTCAGCGGCCACCTCGGGTTGGGAAAGCCCGGAGAGACCTTCTGTGATCCGACGCTTGGTCATCCCGGGCATTCGCGCGAGGACGTCGGGCCAACGGGTGCGGGCGCTCTCCCATGCAGTCTGTCCGCCCTTTCCCACCAGGAGCCTGGCCAGGACCCAGAAGCCGTCCTGGGTGCGAATGTCACCGTTGACGATTCGATCGACGGTGGTCACCACCTGGTCCTTGGTGGGGACCGCTGCCACCGATCGTAGGTAGCGAACCTGATCGAGAGGCTCGGTTGCGGCGAGATAGGTGTTCCAAAGCAGGTCGTACTCCGCCTCACCGCCGTGACGGGCGTAAACCGACAAGGCCGCAGTGACTACTTCCGGATCCATCGACGCTCCTCCGAGGAGGTCGGCAACGATTGCCCTCGAGCGACTGATCGCTTCCTCGTCATTCCCGATGTTTCCGATCGCCGCTATGAGGTCTCCGCGCAGCTTGCGAGTCAGATCGCTCTCGTCGGGCGCGGGCTCCCATCCCAGCCGGTTGAGTGCGGGCCCGACCAGGTCGCGCACGAACCGTTGGAAGGCAGGACGGGTGTCATCCGCCACTGCGTGATGATCGATGGCCGCCAGCCCTCCATTGATCACAGACCAGATTGCTTGTTCCTTCTCGTCACCGAACTGGCCGACCAGATCGAGGAAGTCCGAGGCAGGGACCTGAGCCCCCCGGATCATGGCCCAGGTGTCCGATACGAGCGCGTAGCGCTCGATGTCGTCGAGGAGATGAAGGTTCTCGAGGAGCGCTAAGAACAGTGGGGTTGAGTAGCGGGTCCGGTAAAAGCCGTGGCCTCCGGCGTTGGCGACAACGAATTCCACATCGCCAGAGAACTCGACCACGGTCTCGTCGCCGTCGAGAAGGACCTTGTGGTCGAAGGGCTGGCCTCCGGCGACACCGCGGAGCTGGATCGGGACTTTCCAGATCGTGGTGTCGGTCTCGTCGGGGAGAGCGAGAAAACGGCGCTGGCTGAGCCGGATGCCACCTTCAACCAGGCTGACCTCGATCTGAGGGAAACCTCGCTGGTAGACCCAGGTGTCCATGATCTCGCCGACTGGCCAGTCGGCAGCACCGTCGAGGCCCTCCCAGAGATCGGTGGTGACTGTGTTGGCGTACTCGTGCTTGCGCAGGTAGTTGCCCACTCCCTGGCGGAACTGCTCGGTGCCGATGAACTGCTCGATCATCCACAACACGGCGGACCCCTTGCCGTAGGTGATCGAGTCGAACATCTCGTCGACCTCACGTGGGGAGTTCACCTCGAACTCGATGGGTCGGGTGGTGTGGAGTTGGTCGGTGCCCATCGCCCAGGGAATCTCGAGGTTGGCGAAGGCGAGCCACCGTTTCCAACCGGGCATCTTGGCGTCGGTCGCCTTCAACTCCATGAAGCTGGCGAAGGCCTCGTTTAGCCAGGCGCCCTCCCACCAACGCATGGTGACCAGGTTTCCGAACCATTGGTGGGCGACCTCGTGGCCGACGACGTCGAGGGTGTTCTGGAGCTCGCTCTGACTCGCCTTCTTCTTGTCGACGACCAGGTAAGCGTCGCGGTAGGTGATCAGGCCCACGTTCTCCATGGCGCCGGCAGCGAAGTCGGGTATCGCAATGTGGTCCAACTTGTCACCGGGGTAGGTGATTCCGTAGTAGTCGGACAGGTATTCGAAGCAGAAGACAGCGTTCTCCAGTGCCACCTCGGTGAGGTGGAGCTTGCCTTTGGGAACGATGATCCGAATCGGGGTGCCTCTGACCACGACTGGCTCGGTGGCCTCGAAAGCGCCGACGATGAAAGCCAGCAGGTAGGTGGACATTTTCATTGTCGGAGCGAAGGCGAACTCGACCCTGCCGTCATCGAGGGCGGTTCGGCTCACCTCCTGGGTGTTGGAGTAGGCCTCGAGCCCAGCGGCCACGACCATGGTTGTTTGGAAGGTTGCTTTGAAGTCTGGCTCGTCCCATGCTGGGAACACCCGTCTGGCGTCGGTGGCCTGACACTGTGAGGTGGCGATGACGTGCTCGGTGCCGTCGGCGTCCTTGAAGCTGGAGCGATATAGGCCCCGCAGTTGGTCGTTGACAATGCCGGTGTACTCAATGTCGAGTTGGTAGGTCCCCGGGGTGGCCGGCGAGTCCAGTTTGAGTGTCACGAACTCGAAGTCTTCGTCGTAGGTGATCTCCTCGATGGTGATCGATTCTGTATCAGAGGTCAGAGTCACCGAGCCAAAACTCAGCTCGGCGCAGTTCATGACAATGGCTTCGACCGTCTCCACAACACCAACGGTTATTGAGACTGTTCCTTTGAATGTGAAGGTTTCGAGGTCGGGCTCCAAGCGGACTGCGTAATGGCTCGGGATGACCTGGCGCGGCAAACGATAAGGGTTGTCAGACACAGATAGCCTCGAATCATCAGTGGACGGTCAGATGGTACCGACTCAGGAATGTGCCTCGACCGAATGACAGGCATCTGGGCAGGCGCCTTTACGCTGGCCACCTGATGAGCGAGAAGTCGACGATCCTGGTGGCAGTCAACGGCCCGGACCGGCCAGGGATCTCGGCCGGTCTCATGCAAGTCCTCTCGGATTCCGGTGCTGAGATCTATGACGTAGAGCAGATCGTGGTCCGTGGTCGACTCACCCTCAACGTCCTGATTGGAGTGTCGGGCGAACGGGCCACTATCGGCGACCTCCTGTTCTACGGATGGCAGCAGGATCTCAATGTCGACTTCGAGGTGGTTGACGACGCGCCCAGCCCCAACCGAGCGATGTCAGCGGTGACGGTGATCGGCATGAAAATCGGGCCCGAAGAGTTCGGAGCGGTCGCCTCCGCCATCG
>DATDJH010000324.1:0-5556 GCA_036520635.1 Acidimicrobiia bacterium | reverse complement strand
GTCTGGATCGGAGCGACCGTGATCGAGTCGCCGGTGTGGACCCCCATGGGGTCGAGGTTCTCGATAGAGCAGACGATCACCGAGTTGTCATTGCGATCCCGCATGACCTCCAGTTCGAACTCTTTCCAGCCGAGCAGGGACTCCTCGACGAGGATCTCACCGACCGGCGAAGTCGCCAGGCCGAAGCGAGCCACCTCGATGAACTCCTCGGCATCTTGGGCAATCCCGGTCCCTCCCCCGCCAAGGATGAACGAGGGCCGGACCATCACCGGGTAGCCGATCTCCCCGGCGATCTTGATGGCCTCGGCCATCGATCGGGCGTATCCCGACCTCGGGGATTCGAGACCCACCGACTCCATGGTCTCCTTGAACTTGCCCCGGTCCTCAGCTCGCTCTATCGACTCCACGCTGGCGCCGATCATCTCGACCCCGTGTCTCTCCAGGACTCCGCTGCGGGCGAGAGCGATGGCCACGTTGAGGGCAGTCTGCCCACCAAGTGTGGGAAGCAGGGCGTCCGGGCGCTCCCGTGCGATGATCTCAGCCACAACGTCGGGCGTGATCGGCTCGATGTAGGTCGCATCAGCGAACTCGGGGTCGGTCATGATCGTGGCCGGGTTCGAGTTGACCAATACAACCCGATAGCCGTGTGCCCTCAGAACCTTGGCCGCCTGGGTGCCGGAGTAGTCGAACTCGCAGCCTTGACCGATGATGATCGGCCCGGAGCCGATCATCAGGATCGAGCGGATGTCACGCCGGGCAGGCATTACACCCCCACCTCGATCAGGTTGGCGAACTCGTCGAACAAGCCCTTGGCGTCACGCGGGCCGGGCGCCGCCTCCGGGTGGAACTGCACCGAGAAGGCGGGGACATCCAGCAGCCGCATCCCCTCCAGAGTCCCGTCGTTGAGGTTCTGATGTGTGGAGACGACCGGTCCGAAATTGCTGTCCACAGTCGCCGGCAACAGGTCGCGCCCGGCCAGACCGGACCGCACTGGAGCCGATCCATCGCTCAACGACCAGAGATCGACCGCGAACCCGTGATTCTGAGCGGTGATCTCCACCCGGTCGTCCTCGAGACGGCGCACCGGGTGATTCCCGCCGTGGTGCCCGAACGGGAGCTTGAACGTCGTTGCTCCCACCGCCAACCCCAACACCTGGTGGCCGAGGCAAACACCGAACAGAGGAACCCGCCCCAACAAGCCGCGCAGGGTTTCGGTGGTTCGGTGCAATGGCTCAGGATCGCCCGGCCCGTTGGAGACGAAGACGCCGTCTGGCGCCATGGCGAGTATCGAATCCGCGGCGGTATCGGCGGGGACCACGTCGACATCGAAGCCGCGGGAGGTGAGATGGATCAGCATGTCGCGCTTGATCCCGAGGTCGATCGCCACGACTCGTCCCCTCGATGGCCCCGTGGCATCGACTTGATATGGGGTGGCGGTGGTCACCCCGGCGACCAGGTCTTGCCCTTCCATGGTGGGCGCACCTTCTGCGATCGATCGCAGCTCCGCCTCGTCGATGCTGGCCCCGATCGCGACCGGCATTGCCCCCCGTTCCCGTAAATGCCTGGTGAGACGTCTGGTGTCGAGGTCGGCTATCGCCACCACCCCGTGGTTCACGAGATACTCGGCGATGGCTCCCTCTGATCGCCAGTTGGAGTCCCGACGCGAGATCGCTCTCATCGCGAATCCTGAGACGGCCGCCTTCGAAGACTGCGCGTCGAGATCGGTGAGCCCGTAATTCCCGATGTGCGACGAGGTCATCACGACCACCTGGCCCGCGTAGGAAGGGTCGGTGAGGATCTCCTGGTAGCCGGTCATCGACGTGTTGAACACCGCCTCACCCGTGGCCACGCCCTCCGCACCAACGGAGACACCTTGAAAAGTCGCACCGTCGGCGGTGCACAGGATTGCGGGGATGGGTCGCTCACTCATCGGTCGGGCCCTCGTAGACGACCGATCCATTGTGGATCGTGGCAACGACCATTCCTTTCAGTTCGGCACCGGCGAACGGGCTGTTGGCCGACTTTGAGTGGAACCCACTTGGCAACCACGATCGAGAGGGGTCGAAGAGGACCAGATTGGCGACCGAACCGCGCTCGACAGGCTGGCCATGCCGTTCTAGACCGGCGATACGTGCCGGGCTGACGCTCATCCGCTCAAAGAACAGGTCGGCATCCCCCTTCAGAATTGCCCATCCCACTGAAGCCGCGGTCTCGAGGCCGATCACTCCCCGAGGGGCCTCCTCGAAAGGGACGTCTTTCTCAGCGACCGTGTGCGGGGCGTGATCTGTGGCGATGGCGTCGACCGTACCGTCCTCCAAGGCCTCCACCAACGCCTCGCGATCGGCGGCGGTGCGCAGGGGCGGGTACATCTTGAAATTCGGGTCGAGACTGGCGACGGCAGACTCGTCCAGAGCCAGATGGTGCGGGGTCACCTCGCAAGTAACCGCTAGGCCGCGCCGCTTTGCCTCGCGCATCAGATCCACCGAACGTCGGGTTGAGACGTGTTGGATGTGGATGCGAGCCCCGGTGTCATCGGCGAGAGCCAGATCCCGGGCCACCACTACTTCTTCCGCGACGGCAGGTAAGCCAACGATGCCACGACTCGCGGAGACGATGCCTTCGTTGACGTGCCCGCCCCTGGACAATGTGACCTCTTCGGCGTGCTCGGCTACCACCGCCCCAGGAAAGTCGCGGAGATAGGTCATGATCCGCCGCAGCAGGCCCGAGTCGGCCACCGTGTCGCCGTCGTCGGTGAACAACCGGACGCCGGCCTCATACATCGAGTCGAGGTCGGCCATCTCCAGGCCTTCCCTGCCCATGGTCAGTGCGCCGGCCGCCACGATGTCGACAAGACCGAGCGCGGCTGCTCGCTCCATGACCGCATTCACCGTCTTGGCGTTGTCCATCGGTGGATCAGTGTTGGGCATGGCCACGATCGCGGTGAACCCGCCAGCGACCGCTGCCATGGAGGCTGATGCGATGTCCTCCTTCCAGGTCTGCCCCGGGTCACGAAGATGGACGTGAAGGTCGACCAGGCCGGGCCCGAGAATCGCTCCCGAGGCTTCGATGACCCGGGCTCCAGCCGGCACATCTCGAGCTCCGATCTCGGCAACGCGATCGCTGTCGATGACGACGTCCGTTTCCGTCAGCCCCGCTGGGCCCCACACCCGGGCTCCTCGCACGTAGATCATTCAGCCCTCATTGCTGCGGCGAGAACCGCCATCCGGACCGGGATGCCATTTGCGACTTGTTCGAGCACCAGCGACCGCCGCCCGTCGACTGCGGCGTCGCACACCTCGACACCTCGGTTGACCGGTCCCGGATGAAGGACCACTGCTGACGGCTGCATGCGAGCGAGACGAGCTTCTGTCAGGCCGAAGCGGCTCACGTAGGCCGGAATGGATGGGAAGCCTGCTCCGGCCCCTCGTTCCCTCTGCACCCGCAACATGTAGAGCACGTCGACCTTCTCGATGACGGAGTCGAGCTCGACTTCGATCCGGGCTCCCCAAGGGTTGGCGGTGGGGAGCAAGGTTCTAGGGCCGATCAAGGTGAGGTCGATGCCAAGCGTTGGAAAGGCCCAGAGATGGCCCCTCGCCACCCTGCTGTTGGCGATATCTCCGACGATCCCCACCTTGAGACCTTCCAGCGCGCCGAAGTGCTTCCTGAGAGTCAGGGCATCGGCAAGGGTCTGGGTTGGGTGCTCTCCCCTGCCATCGCCGCCGTTGATCACCGGAAGACCGGTCCATCGCTGGGCGATCGATGGGACACCCACATCCTTGTGCCGGATCACGAACAAGTCAGTTCCCAGCGCGGTGAGCGTCAACAAGGTGTCGCGCAGAGACTCACCTTTCTCCAGCGATGAAGATTCCGGGCTGAAAGTCATGACGTGTGCCCCGAGGTGAAAGGCGGCCTTCTCGAACGAGAGACGCGTCCGGGTCGAAGGCTCGAAGAATGCTGTGGTCACGGTTGCCCCGCGTAGCTCGGAGCTGCCCTTGTCCCTGCCCTCGATCAGCTTGCCGTGACGCTCGGCATCGTCGAGCAGCTCCTCGAGTTGCGATCGGGAGATGCCACGGAGGGTGAGCAAACCGCTCATGCAACCGCCATCCGGTCGATCCAAACCCCGTGATCGCCATCGACCTCGCCGAGGCGGACCCGGACCACTTCGTCGACACTGGTCGGCAGGTTCTTCCCGACGTAGTCCGCCCGAATCGGGATCTCGCGATGCCCCCGGTCCACCAGCACTGCCAGCTCGGTCTGCGCCGCCCGCCCGATGTCGGAAAGCGCGTCGAGCCCGGCACGGACCGTTCGCCCTGTGTACAGGACGTCGTCGACAACGATCACGCTCTTGCCGGTGATGTCCGCCGGGATCCTTGTCCCCCGGGCATCGCGGGCGGGGCGGAGTCCTTGATCGTCGCGATAAGGATCGATGTCGAGCTCCCCGACTGGAACCTCAACTCCTTCGAAAGAGGAGATTGAGTCGACAAGGGAGCGGGCGAGGTAGACCCCCCGGGTGTGGATCCCGACGATGACTACGTCGTCGACGCCGCGATGACGCTCGAGTATCTCGTGGGCGATCCGGCTGACGGCCCGGTCGATGTCCTGACCGGTCATCACCTGGGGCAAGTGCACACCTCCAGAGGCGGCTCTACCCGAAGCATCCTGACTCCTTCCCGGTCTCACAGGACCGATCCTTAAAGGCAGGGCGAGCCTAACGAGGTGAGGTGCCCGGCGCCAACCTCATGGACGGGCGGAGCGAGCCAGGGATGCCAGGACGCCGTTCACAAAAGAGCCCGACCGTTCCGTCGAATAGGTCCGGGCCAGTCGGACCGCTTCGGCGACGATGACAGCGGTCGGCGTCCCCTTCTCGTATCGCAACTCGAAGAGGCCAAGACGGAGAATTGATCGGTCGATCACAGGCATGCGAGCCACGCTCCAGTGATCCGACGCCGACTCGATCTCATGATCGAGGTCCTCGCGGTGCTCCAGGACACCGGCCACCAGCCTTTCGGCGCGGCTGGCGAGCTCGTCGTGCTCGTCGTCACCACGGGTCTCCAACTCGTACAGAGTCTCCAGAGCAAGGTCCCGCGGCTCGATGTTGATCTGGATGCCGAGTGCTCGTGCCAGCGACATTGAGACATCGGGGTCGATCATGTCCTCTTCCCCGTAGGGCTCAGATCGGTCCTCGAGGATCGCCTGAACCTCTGCGACCGAGCGCTCTGTGGCCGCGGCGAACTCGGCAATGGTCAGACGGGCCGGGATTGTCGGCACGGATGCCGATTGGGGGCTCATGCTCGGGTGAGGTACTCCCCGCTCCGAGTATCGACCTTCACCCGATCGCCCTGTTCGACGAAAAGAGGCACCTGGATCTGAATCCCGGTCTGAAGCGTCACTGGCTTGGTGGCACCGGTGCGGGTATCGCCTTTGACGGCGGGCTCGGCATAGGTGACCTCGAGTTCCACCGACGCCGGCAGGTCCACCCCGATCGGGGTGCCCCGATAGAGGGGAAGGCTGACTGTCATCCCTTCGATCAGATACCCCGCGGCCTCACCGACGTCA
>DATDJH010000323.1:0-4898 GCA_036520635.1 Acidimicrobiia bacterium | reverse complement strand
GTCAACGCGAAATCGGTTGCCACCACGACGAGGGTGGTGTTGGTCATCGTGCTTTCCGGGAGCACCGGCGGGCCCGGTTCGTGCGGTCCACCGGTCAGAGGGTCGCCGGCGAGAGTGAACACATCGCCCACGGCGTTGACCACCACGAGCACCCCAACCGTGGCATCACCAACATGGCGAACCGCAGAGCCCAAGCCTCCCGGCCGCATGTGCTCGAAACCGCGCCATTTGGAGACCGTGGCCCCGGTCCCGGCCCCGAAGCGGCCGTTCGCCACCGGTGCGTTCGAGGCATCGCGGTAGGCGGCCTCTCCTTCCGCCGGCCCGGGACGGGCTCCTTCGCCTTCCGGTTTCAGGTCAAAGATCACCGCTGCAGGGACGATTGGGACCCTGGCGACCGGGGTCTCATGGCCTCGTCCGTCGGCCTCCAGCCCCCTGACCACCCCGTCGGCAGCAGCCAGCCCGAAGGCGCTGCCCCCGGTCAGCAGGATCGCCTGAGCCTGCTCGACACGCATGCCGGGTTCGAGGAGGGCCGTCTCGCGCGAACCGGGAGCCGCACCACGAATTTCCAGCGCTACGACGTTCGGCTCCGGCAGAACCACCACGGTGCATCCGGTCCCGGCCAACGGATCGGTCCAGTGCCCGACTTCGATTCCCGGGACCGCGGTGATGGTGTCGTTCACGGCAAATACCTCCGCGGGACCCGGGGACCGATCTCGCACACCACCTCGTAGGAAATGGTGTCCAGGATGTTCGCCCAATGATCGGCGTCGACCGATGCGTCCCCCTGGCTACCGAGGACCACCACTTCGTCTCCCGGCTGGATGTCGGCATCGCCGACGTCGATCACAATCTGATCCATGGTCACAGTGCCGGCCAGAGGGAAGGATCTACCGCCAATCAGGGCCGACCCCGACTCCGAAAGCCTCCGAGGAAACCCGTCGGCATATCCAATCGGCGCCGTCGCCACGGTCGATTCACTCGCTAGCGGTCTGATCCTTCCGTAGCTCGGCCTGGCCCCCTGCTCCAGACGCTGGACATGGGAGACATGGGTGACGATCCGCATCGCCGGCTTGAGCTCGACCACGTCACGAGTTGCCTGGCATGGATGTAGCCCATACATGCCAAGCCCGATGCGTGAGAAGCTGCGTCGAGCGTCGGGAAACAGGACGGCACCTGCGGTGTTGGCGAGATGGGTTAGGGGGAGGTCGTATCCGGAGACCGCCGCGTCGAACAGCTCGATCTGATGATTGGTGAACCCGGGGTCGTCGTCGGCTACCGGGAAGTGAGTCCACACGGCCTGTACGGCGAGTCCTGCTGTTCGCGCCGATTCGATAAGCCCATGGAGCAGGCGTGGTGAAGCACCCACCCGATGCATGCCGGTGTCAAGCTTGATGTGGACCTCGACACCCGGAGAGACAGCCGCCAAGGCGTCTATGCATGCGATCGAGTAAACAGTCGGAGTGAGGCTCCAAGCCGCCAATTCCGATACGGAGCTCGGATCAGGCTCGGACAGCACCAGGATCGGGGCCTCGATACCGGCTTCGCGGAGTCGAACTCCCTCCTCCACAAGGGCCACGGCGAGTCTGGTCGCCCCTGCTTCCAACGCCGCCTCGGCAACCGGTGCATCCCCATGCCCGTAGGCATCGGCCTTGACCACCGCACAGACCTCCGAAGGGCCGATCACCGCTGCGATCGCTGCCACGTTGTGCCTTATCGCACCGAGGTCGATCTCGGCGTAGGTCGGCCTCAAGGCACCGTCCTCCCCCCCTCGGGGAAGGCAAACTTTCCGACGTGGGTGCTGAGACGGTCGGCAGTGACCGTTCCCTGTAGCGCCAAGTCGGCACCAGCGACGCCGTGCCAGTAGGCGGCAGAGACCAGGGCGGTTCGAACGTCCAAGCCCCGAGCCCAGAGTGCCCCGGCCATGCCGGAGAGAACATCTCCGCTCCCGATGGTGGCCAGTTCGGGCCCGCCACTGCGAACCACGATCGGAGCACCGCCGTCACAGACAAGCGTGGGATTCCCCTTGAGAAGGACGGTTATCCCCTTCTGTTGAGCCAGGGCTCGGACCGCATATTCACCGCCACCCACGCCAGCGATCCTCTTGAACTCGCCGCGATGGGGGGTCACCGCAACCACGCCGCCACCATCCAACGATGCGTCCAGCAACTCAGGGGTGAGCCCACCGGCATCCAGCACGACCTTGCCCGCCTTGGCGAGGAGGGGCAGCACGCCTGGGTAGTCGACTTCAGCCAAACCAGGCCCTGCTACCACGACGTCGAAGCGGTCGAGCTCATCTTCTATGTCGTTGATGGGCCTGGTCAGCAACTCAGGGGCAACCACGACGATTGCCTCGGGATGGGGAGAGCCAACCACCACCGAGCCAGCGCCAAAATGGAGGGCGCTGCGGCCGGCGAACACCGCGGCGCCGGTCAATCCTGTCGATCCGCCCAGGACCAGCACCGCCCCCGCCGTCCACTTGTGGCTGCGCCGCTCACGGGGTGGCCGGGGAGCGTCTTCTTCACCAGCGAGCCACATCGAGGGCTCACCGCCTTCGATCCCGAGATCGACCACGGTGACCAACCCGCACACGTCGGGACCGTCATCCTTGATGTGGCCGGTTTTCATGTATTGGAAAGTGACGGTCTCGACAGCCACGAACGCTGCCTCGTTGGCTTCGCCGGTATCCGGGTCGAGGCCGGTCGGGAAATCGACTGCAACTACCGGGGCATCGGTCTTGGTCCACTCCTCCACGACAGGCGGAAGATCCCTTCGACCGCCGCCACCGAAGACTGCGTCAATGACGAGATCCGCATACACCCGAGGTCCCATCTCGACAACCCTGACCCCGGCCGACCTGGCAAGGTGGGCAGCTCGAATCGCCTGTGGGGTCTTCGGATGCTCCAGCGCCTGCACTTCAACCGCGGCGCCTCGCTGCGTCAGGTAGCGGGCGGCGACGTAGCCGTCGCCGCCGTTGTTCCCAGGCCCGGCCAGGACCACTATTCGCTTGCCGTAGCCGGCTCCACGTCGAACTGCGGCAAGGGCAACGGCCAGACCGGCCTGATCCATGGCGGCATCGAGATCACCTGTATAGGCCTGATCGACTCGCCGGTACTCCTCGGCAGTCAGAATCGGCTTCACGAGCCGAAGGTGTCCCGGACCCCGGTGACAACTCGCTCCCGGTCCAGGTCGCTCAGGTTGGACCCGCTGGGAAGGCACAGGCCATGCTCGAAGAGATCGGCCGACACTGCCCCACCGAAGGCCTGGTATTCAGCGAACACCGGCTGCAGATGCATTGGCTTCCACACCGGGCGGGCCTCGATGTCGAGTGATTCCAGATAGAGCCTCACCTGCTCGCGGTCGGTCCCGGCAGTCGAGGGGTCGATGGTGATGCAAGTGAGCCAGAATGTCGATCGGCAAGCCGCCCCCTCAGGCATGAACGCCACTCCCGGCAGGTCGCCGAGAGCCTCGCGGTAGAACGCATTGTGTTGACGGCGCCTTTCGACCCGACGGTCGAGGTCGGCCAATTGCGACCGGCCCAATGCGGCGAGGAGATTGGAGAGCCTGTAGTTGTAGCCAATGGTCGTGTGCTCGTAGTGGGGTGCGGGGTCCCGTGCCTGGGTCGCCAGCCAACGGGTTTGCCGGGCCCAGTCCTCCCTATCGGTGACGAGGGCCCCGCCACCGCTCGTGGTGATGATCTTGTTCCCGTTGAAGGAGAGCGTGGCCATCACTCCGAAGTTGCCGGCCTTTCGCCCCTGATAGGTCGATCCCAAGGCCTCAGCGGCATCCTCGATCAGCGGAACCTCATGTTCTGCGCACAGTGCCTCGATCCGGTCGTAGTCAGCGCACTGACCGTAGATATCGACCGGGACGCAAGCCGCAAACCGGCCGCCGCTGCCCAAAGCTTCGGCCAATAGATCGGGATCCATGTTCCAGGTGGCACGGTCACTGTCCAAAAAAACTGGAACGGCTCCGGTGTACTTGATCGCGTTGGCAGTCGCCGCGAAAGTCAGGGACGAAACGAGCACACGGTCCCCGGGGCCCACCCCCAGAGCGAGTAGGCCGAGGTGGAGGGCGGCGGTCCCACTGGAGAGGGCAACACCGTGGTCCCTCCCGGTGGCCGCAGCGAGCTCGGTCTCGAGGCCATCGACTTCCGGCCCCAGGGGGGCGATCCAACCCGACTCGACGGCGCGTTCGATGGCAGACCGGTCCTCGAGGCCAACATCGGGCGGTGACAAGTAGATCCTGGCCATGTCTGAGTGAGGCTAACGAGCATCCGCTGGAGCGGAAGATGCGGCAGCGCTGGCGAGAAGAGCCTCGACCTGTCCGGCGATTCGGTCCAGATCATGATGGTCTGCGACCCAATCCCGAGCTTCGGTGTCGATCCGCTTCTCCTTGGAGAGGTGGTCCACCAGCGCTGTTGCGAGCTCGGCGACATCCCCCACCGGGACCAAAGTGGCGAAACGACCGTCGGCCGTTGCCTCTCTGACCGGGGGAATGTCGAAGGCGACAACCGGGACCCCGACCGCCATCGCCTCCAGGACCGCGGTCCCCAGCCCTTCCATCAAAGAAGAGAAAGCGAACACGTGAGCCGCCGCGAGATAGTCGACCACCTTCGACGTGTGTCCCACCAGGGTGACCGAGCCTTTCAACGCGAATGACTCGATGGCCTCTGACACCTGATCACTGGCCTCCCCATCACGCCCGACGATCGCCAAACGAGCGTCTGGCACATGCTCTATGACCTGAGCGAAAGCCTCTACCAGGAGAACCTGTCCTTTTTGTGGCGCCAGACGGCCAACATTGACCGCCAACGGCCCCTCGGCGAGTCCCAGCTCGGCAGGAGACCTTCGGGACGCCTCGGGCGGACGAGGCACGCCTCGAGGGATGACCGTGACAAG
>DATDJH010000322.1:0-2643 GCA_036520635.1 Acidimicrobiia bacterium | reverse complement strand
CCGGCCACGATGCCGATGCCGATCCCCGGGCCGATGGCGCCCAGACCGTATCCGATCAGGGCGAGTGCGCCGGTGAGGGCCTCGATATTTCCTTCCATTCTCTCTTTCTCCTTAATGCTCGAAGTGGATGGACGATTCGATGTAGATGGCGGTCAAGAGGGTGAAGATGTAAGCCTGGAGCACGGCGATCAAGATCTCCAGGAGGTACATGAACAGACCGAGGGCAAACCAGAAGAACCCGATCGTGCCTTTGACCCCGATCTCAGGGATGGCGGCTACGAAGATGACGCCGGATCCGAGGAGCAGGGTCAACATCAGGTGACCCGCCACCATGTTGGCGAAGAGCCGCACCGCAAGCGTGATCGGTCGCAAGATGAAGATCGAGACCAACTCGATCAAGCCAACCAGCCACCTCAGACCGATAGGAACCGCTTTCGGCCAGGCGGTGTCGATCAGATATCTGAAATGGTTCTTGGAGAAGCCGACGATCACGAAGATCCAGTAGGTGACCAGGGAGAGAAAGGCGGGGATCGCCATCCGTGAGGTGATCGGAAAGTTGATCAGCGGCGTGACCGAAAACAGGTTGCCGACGAGGAGGAATGAGAACATCGCGAGCAGGTAGGGCAGGTACTTCGTCGACTCAGGGCCGATGACATCACGACCGATCCCATCACGCACGAACCCGACCATGCCCTCGATTGCGACGCCGAACTTGGAGGGGACCAGCCGCTGCTGCCGCAGCCCGAAGTAGAAGAGGCCAAGGACGATGAAAGCGGCGAAGAACATCAGGATCTCCGTGCGAGTGACCTCGAACCCACCAATGGTGAAGATGGTGGGAAATTCGAACAGCTCAGTCACGTTGGACGGAGCGCAAATCACCTCATTGGCGACATCGCATTCGGCGGCGAGGATCAACGGCGCCAAGTCAATACCCTTTCTCTGTTCTTGCTGATCGCCACTGCCTCCCACGTCAGCAGGGCGAAGTACGCCACCACCGCCGAGATCCCGAAGGCGATCCGGTCGACCTCGACCAGAGTGGCGACGAGGTAGACCGCGCCGACGAACAAGGCGAGACGCAGGAAGAAGCCGATCAGAGCGGCGGCATGATAAGCCTGGAGGCTGATCCTTGCCGAAATCGAGAGGATGGCACCGGCGAGGAGAAAGTTGGCGATTACCAGCGCCACGCCCAGAGCTGCACTCCAAGCACCATCCCATCCCCGGAGCAGACCGAAGATGACAATCAGCGCCGGTCCGACATAGACGCCACGGGCGACGGTGTCACGGGCGAGATTGGACTCGACCGGGGGCCCGTACTCCAAGCTCACCGTGCCGACTCCTCTTCGATCTTCTTCGAGTAGCGCCACATGTTGAGGAAGCCCGAGTAGATGCCAACCACGCTCCCGATCACCACGAGCCAGGGCTCGGTGCCGAGCCAGTTGTCGGCGAGCAGACCGAGGAGCATCCCGGAGATGATCGATCCGAAGAACGAGCCGGCCTGCGACCAACCTTCGTCTATCGCACGCCCGATTTGTTGGTGAGCTGTCTCTTGTTCCATGGGTCTCAGATGGCGGCTTGTGAATCTATTCACAAAGTCTAGCGATTGGCCGGGTTTCTGGCCAACCGGAACCTAGTTCATCACGGCTGCCGCTCCACGGCCGGGTCTCGTTCGCTGGGAGGAGAAAATCAAACATGCCCGGCGAAGTCGTGGGGGTAGGGAGAGAAGCTGGCAGCCATCTCCGACACCCGGCCGGCGACATCAGCCAAGGCCCCCGGGTCTTCACGGTTCTGCAACGCCCGGGCGATGAGGTGCGCCACCTCGGCCGCCTCCCCTTCCTTCATCCCCTGGGTGGTCATCGCCGGCGTCCCGATTCTCAAACCCGAGGCGCGATATGGAGGCCGTGGGTCGAACGGGATGGTGTTGAAGTTGAGGGTGATGCCCACGCCATCCAGCATTTTGGCGGCGTCCTTGCCCGTCAGCTCCTCATCGACAGAGCGCAGATCGATCAGGAACAGGTGGTTGTCGGTTCCCCCGGACACCACCCGCAATCCGTCCTCCTGAATCGCATCGGTCATCGCCGAGGCGTTGGCGACGATCTGGTCGGTATAGACCCCGAATTCCGGCCGCAATGCCTCTTGAAAGCAGACCGCTTTGGCCGCAACCTGGGATTCGATCGGGCCACCCTGGACATTGGGAAAGACCGCCTTATCGATGGCGGCGGCGAACGCCTCCCGACTCAAGATGAGGCCACCGCGTGGCCCTCGGAGGGCTTTGTGGGTGGTCCCGGTGACGATGTCGGCGTGGGGCACCGGTGAAGGATGAGACTTGCCGGCAACCAGGCCGATGAAATGGGCGGCATCCACCATGAAGATGGCACCCACCTCGTCGGCGATCTCGCGGAATCTCTCGTAGTCGAGGGTTCGGGAATAGGCGGAGAAACCGGCGAGGACGATCTTGGGGCGGTGCTCCAGGGCGAGCGTGCGCACCTCGTCCATATCGATCAACTCGGTCTCCGGGTTCACCCCGTAGGCGACGAAGTCGTAATAGAGGCCCGAGAAGTTGACCGGGGAGCCGTGGGTGAGATGCCCACCCTGGTCGAGCCGCATGCCCAGCACCTTGTCCCCCGGTGACAACAGTGAGAAATA
>DATDJH010000321.1:0-3508 GCA_036520635.1 Acidimicrobiia bacterium | reverse complement strand
TGAGACGATCGGTCCTTCGGGATTCCAGTATGTGGTCCGCACTCGTCCCATTGTCGGCCTCCGAAAGTCGTAGGGCACGAAGCCGGCGACATCCCCATGCCACGTTCTCTCTTCCGAGGGCTTCCGGAGCTCTTGGACGATGGCCATAACCCCGACAGTCGCAACCGCGAGTCTCCAGATGTTCCTGAGAGTGGACGTCCTCTTGTTGTGGTCCATGGAGAGAACGCTACCCCCACCCAAGGGAACCGTCATCAGGGTGAACCCCGATAGGCGGATCTGGCGTTCCGACCGATCCTGTGGTCATGAGCGCATACATCACAAGCGTCGGGTCGTACCTGCCGGGCGAGCCGATCGGCAACGACGAGATCGAGAGCTATCTGGGCGGGAGCATCGGATCGGACCGACTGCGCCGCCGGATGCTCGAAGCCAACGGGATCGAGAAGCGCCACTACGCCATCGATCGTCAAGGGCAGACCCTGATGCTCAACGAGGAGCTAGCAACGGCGGCAATTACGGCCGCGCTCCAGGACCGGGGAATGACCCCAAAGGACATCGGGATGCTGGCCACCGGAACCACCCAGGGCGACCTTCCGGTCCCCGGGTTTGCCTCGATGGTGCACGGACGGCTCGGGGGCGGGCCGATGGAAGTGCTCTCCGCCGGCGGTGTCTGCTGCTCGGGGATCGCCGCGCTCCGGGCAGCCGAGGCCACGGTCGCCCTCGGTCGACATCAGGTAGCGGTGGCGGTCGGCTCCGAATTGGTGAGCCGGACCCTGCGCGCCAGTCGCTTCCCAGACGTGGAGGCCCCCGCCTTCGACGCCCAGTTTCTCCGCTTCATGCTCTCCGACGGCGCCGGAGCCGTGATCATCGAGGATCAACCACGGCCTGACGGATTGTCGCTCCGCATCGATTGGTCGCATCTGGTCTCACACGCCCACCGCTTCCCGGTGTGCATGTACGCCGGTTCGGCCACCCCCGACACCGTGGAAGCCGGAGCCACCTGGCAGGACCAACCGACACCCGCCGATGCCCATCTCGCCGGGATGCTCAACCTGCGCCAGGACACCGCCATCCTGGGCAACATCGTCGCCCTCGGGGTGGAGGAGTACGTCGGCCTGGTCCGGGACGGGCGCATCGTCCCCGACGAGATCGATCATCTCCTGGTCCACTACAGCTCGGAGTATTTCCGATCCGACATCGTGAGGCTGATGAGCGAAGCGGGTCTGATGATCCCCGAGGAGCGCTGGTTCACCAACCTCCGGACCAAGGGAAACACGGGCGCCGCCTCCATCTTCATCATGCTGGAGGAGGCGTTCAACGGTGGTCGCTTCTCCCCCGGCGACCGCATCCTGTTGATGGTCCCCGAATCGGGGCGGTTCTCGGTCTCCTTCGTCCATCTCACCTGTGTCGGACCGGAGACGGTGGACCGGGTCGTCCATTCCGACGTCACGGACCAGCTCGACCAACCCTCCCCTCTCTCGCCGACCGAGGAAAGCCAGGCGTCCGAATGGCTGCTGGAAGAGCTGGCCCTGGTCTGGGCTCGCTTCGAGATCCAGCTCTCCAGGGTGCCCATCGTGGGCAGGATCGAAAAAGGAGAGGCCAGTCTCGAGGACTACCGCAGTCTGCTCTACAACCTGCGCCAACAGGTCAAAGAAGGAGCCCGTTGGATTACCCGGGCCGCCTCCAGCCTCACCTCGGAGCACACCGAGCTCCGTGCCGAGTTCATCGAGCACGCCGCCGAAGAGCAACGCGACTTCCGGATGCTCGAAGACGACTACGTCAACGTCGGCGGGGATCGGTCGGTCATCGAGGCCGGGGCGAAGAACCCAGGCTCCGAGGCGCTCTCCGCCTTCATGTTCAATCAGGCGAGCCGGGAGAACCCCTTCGACTTGCTCGGCGCGATGTACATCATCGAGGGTCTGGGGGCGAACAAGGCCACCCACTGGATGGAGCTGATCCGGGACCAGCTCGACCTCTCTCCGGATCAGGTCAGGTTCCTCACCTATCACGGTGGCGCCGACGAGGAGCACACCGAGAAGATGTTCCAAATCCTCCGCTCCGACCTGATCACACCCGAGATCGCACGATCCATCGTGCACACGGCCCGGGTCGTGGCCCGCCTCTACGCCCTCCAACTCGAGGAGGTCGACAGTGAGTGAGCTACGTGTCAGCCAGTTGATGGAGACGGACGGCCCCGGAATCTGGGATGCCCTGGCCGGGGACCCCACCTTCCACTTCGATCGCCACGCCCTCGCACTGCTAACAACCGACCAAGCCCATTGGGCTCATCGCTGGGTGCGCCCACCGGCGCGGGTGCTGAGCCGGGTGTTGGTGGCGCTGATCGTGCTGGTGAAGCGGCTGCTCCCCTTCAAGTTCTCCTCACATCGTCTTCTCGACCAGCTCGGGATCTGGTTCATGTCACGGTTCGTCTCCGAGGAGGGTGGAGAGCTGTTGCTCCGTCATTTCGTGATCGAGACCAACGTCCTCGCCTTCATCGCCGCCAACACCGGGATCGACGAGCCCACGCTGCGCCCGGTCCGCCTCGACCAACTCGACGACAACGCGGTCATCGCCCACGACCTCAACCTGTACGCGGTCCTGGCCGGACTTGGAGGCCGCCCTCTCCCCCGGCCCAATCAACGTCTCAGCCCCCTCGACTTCTCCATGCTCGAGATCGATCCGATCATGCCCTCCCCGAAGCGGCGATGGATGCGGCTCGACCTGGAGACCGGGATGTGTTTCATGAACATCATGTTCTCGCTGCTCACCACCAGCGATGAGTACCGGAGAGCGGTCCACTCGCTCCAGCTCGACGAGTCGGTGCTGTCGATCCTCGCCGAACTCACTGGCGACGAGGTGTTCCGCAGCTGGAAGCCAGCCGGTTACATCCCGATCGTCCGCACCAACCGCGACGTGCCCCGCGACCTGTTCGCCCACGCCGTGATCCATGAGTACGCCCATGCCCGTCTCCGGGAGCACGCCCGGCGTTGCGGGGAGAATGGCTTCTGTCCCGCGGTGGAACGTGTCCTGGCTTCGGTCTGAGCGCGAGGGATCGCCGTGGTCTCCCCGATAGCCTCTTTCCGTGGCCTTAGCCAACGAAGGAACCTTCGACTCCCTGCCCGTCGATCGCACTCTGACCAGAGTCGTCGTCCTGATGCGGCTTCTCGGTTGGGCCTGGATGGTGATCCTGATCGTGGTGGCGATGCTCACCTCCGAACCGGAGCCAGATGTGCCGATCCTGGTCGGCACCCTGGTGCTGGGCACGGCCGGGACCGGCCTCACACTCCTTGCCGCCAATCGGGGGTTTCTCGGTGAGACCTGGTATGTCGTCGTCGACGGCGCCCTGGCCCTGCTCCTGGTCTCCGCGGGTTGGTTCGCCGGGACCGACTTCGTCGCCGGCGGGTATCCCGCCTCCTGGCTGTTCATCGTCGCCTATGCAACGAGCTTTCGGGCGACGATCGTCATCGGCGTCCTCGCCACAGCGGTGTTCGCCCTGCTTCACGTGGTGATG
>DATDJH010000320.1:0-6799 GCA_036520635.1 Acidimicrobiia bacterium | reverse complement strand
TGGGTGGAGGCGCCGCCCACATCGATTGGTTCTCGTGTGGAGCCGACGGTGTCTCCATGTTCCAATTGGGGCTAATCGGCGACACGATTGGGATAGGCGAGCATCCCGACTTCGGCAGTGGCGATGGGCGGTTTTACGGGTACGACGGATCGACATTCAACGACCCTGTGCTGGTGAAGGTGGACTTTCCGATCACCCAGGCGCAGGCCCGGGAGAAGTACCCGCCCTGCGTGAGCGACTGATCTCTACAACTCGAACACAACCGGCACGATCACCGGCTTACGAGCGATCTCAGCCTTGATAACACGACCCGCAGCCGAGCGAACGGTCTTCTGCAGCTCACCGATGTCACTCCGCCCTGTGGCGTGCTCTCGGATTGCCTCCCGGACCGCGTCTGCCGCCTTCGCCAGGACAGTTGTCGGGTCATCCATAACGCCATGACTGTCCAGGTCCGGACCGTAGAGGATCTCCCCGGTGTCGTGGTCGATGCCGACCGTCACCACGACCACACCCTCGTCGGCGAGGTGGGAGCGGTCGCGGAGCACCGCCGATTGGACGTCTCCAACCGAGAACCCATCGAGATAGACGTAGCCGGCCGGGACCGCCCGACGCTCAACCATGGTCTTCTTGCCTTGAAGGATGACCCGGTCGCCATCCTCGAGGACGTCGACCGCAGGCACCCCCATCCGCCGCGCCAACTCGGCGTGGGCGTGGAGATGGCGGTATTCGCCGTGGACCGGCACAAAAGCTCGCGGTCGTAGCAAGTTGAGGAAAGTGAGCAGCTCCTCGCGGTTGGCGTGCCCGGACACGTGGACGTTGGCGTTCTGACCATGGACCACAGTGGCGCCACGGCGGGTCAGATTCGAGATCACCTTGGAGACTGCGGTTTCGTTGCCAGGTATCGGCTTGGCCGAGATGAGCACGGTGTCGTCCGGCCCAAGCTCAACGAACCGGTGTCGGCCCTGCGACATGAGCGAGAGGGCGGCGAAGGGCTCCCCCTGACTACCGGTGGTTATCAGCAACTGTTTGTTCGAAGGAAGGTTGCCCAACTCACTTATGTCCACCACCGACTTCGCGGGCACGCCGAGGATTCCCAGGTCGGTCGCGAGTGTTGTGTTGCGATGCATCGTCCGACCGAAGAACGCGACTTTCCGGCCAGCGGCGACCCCGGCGTCGGCGATCTGTTGCACCCGGTGGATGTGGGAGGAGAAACAGGCTGCGATCACGCGGCCGGGGGCATCTCGGACGATGTCCGCAATCGGTTGCCCCACCGAGCTCTCCGAAGGTTCGAATCCTGGCTTCTCGGCGTTGGTCGAGTCGCCCAGCAGGAGACGCACGCCGCGTCGGCCCAATGAGGCGAACGCTGGCAAGTCCGTGGGTACACCGTCGATTGGCGTGGAATCGAGCTTGAAGTCACCCGAATGGACAATGACACCTTCAGGTGTGTCCAGTGCAACCGCGGCGGCTTCGGGCACCGAATGGCTAACCGGGATCAGCTGAAACTTGAACGGCCCGTGGTCGATCCACTTCTTCACCTCGACCACCCGAAGGTCGGCCTCGACTCCCAGCTCTTCGATCCGGCCCCGGGCCAACTCCATGCTGAGTCGGGTTCCGTAGACCGGGACGTTGATCACCTTCAAGAAGTAGGCGAGAGCCCCAACATGGTCCTCGTGGCCGTGGGTGACGATGACACATTCGACGTCGGCGACCCGCTCCACCAGCCACGACCAGTCTGGAAAGACGAGATCGACACCGAGCATGTCCTCTTCGGGAAACATGAGCCCGCAGTCGATGAGGGCGATCTTGCCGTCGATCTCGACTGCAGCGCAGTTGCGACCGATCTCCCCCAAACCCCCCAGAAATGTTACCGAGACACTCATAACCCCTGGATCGCCCCCACCGCCTTCTCGACTGCGATCAAAGTCTCCTCGGATGCAGCGACCAACGGAAGCCTGACATCTCCGACCGGCTCCCAGAGCCGGTTCATCGCGCCCTTGACCGGTGCGGGGTTGGTCTCGAGGAAGCAGGCCTCGCAAAGAGGCAGAAGCTCGTGATGCAACCGCCGCGCCCCGGCAGTGTCGCCCGCGATGGCGGCCTTCACCATCGCGGCCACGGTGGGGCCCGCCAGGTGTGAGATCACGGAGACCACCCCGACTGCCCCGACCGCCATCATCGGCCAGGTGTGAGAGTCCTGACCCGAGTACACCGGCAGTCCGGGAACACGATTGACCGTCTGGCTGGTGAAATCGATGTTCTCCACGGCGTCCTTGACCGCAACGATGTTGTCGTGCTCACTGAGCCGGGCGAGGGTATCGACCTCGATCAGGCGCCCGGTGCGACCGGGGATGTTGTAGAGCATCACCGGTATCCCGACGTCGGCAATGGCGCTGAAATGAGCGATCAGGCCTGATTGCCCGGGCTTGTTGTAGTACGGGGTCACTGCGAGCACACCATGGCAACCAAGATCGCCGGCCTTCTCAGTCAACTCGATCGACTCCGCGGTGTTGTAGTTCCCGGTTCCCGCGATGACGAAGGTGCTCTTCTCTTTCACTGCATCGACCACGGTCTTGTAGAGGGCGATTTTCTCGGCGGCACTGAGAGTCGGCGACTCGCCCGTGGTGCCCGTCACCACCAGCGCTTGTGATCCGTGCTCGGCGAGGTACCGGGCCAGACGCCATGCCTTCTCGTGATCGACCACACCCGAGCCGGTGAATGGGGTGATCATGGCGGTGGCGACATGGCCGAAGGGGGCAGCAGGCGTGGGACTCACCACGTCAGGTTACCGATCGCCCGACTAGAACAGCCCCATGGAGCTGCGTCTCCCCGCCCCGAGCCTCATCGTCCTCATCGGACCCTCCGGTTCCGGAAAGACGACCTGGGCAAACGAGCACTTTCGGTCCGGCGAGATCGTCTCCTCTGATCAGCTACGGGCAGTGGTCGGCACCGGCGAGGACGACCAACGCGCCAGCCCGGTCGCATTCGACATCCTGGAGCGGATCGTCACCGAGCGGATGGACCGGCGGTTGACGACCGTGATCGACACCCTGGGATTAGACGACAAGCGCCGTTCGGGCTGGATCGACCTGGCCAATTCGGCCGGGATCCCGGTCCATGCCGTCGTTTTCGACACGACCGGCGAGGAGTGCGAGCGCAGAAACGACCTCCGCCCGAGACCGATCCCGAAAGCGGTGATCCGGAAGCAGATCAGCCGGTTCCGATCCCTCATTCCGGCGCTAGAGGATGAGGGGTTCGACGGGATCCACCATCAGCAGCCGGTCGCCGTCGTCCCCTCCGCGATTGTCAGCGCGGCGGTCAAGCCAATGGTGAGCGGGCCCAACGCCCCCCACAGCTTCGGGTTGTCCGTGTCCCGCTTCGCCTGGGAGGGTGGAGCGGCGACCATGGCTGAAAGGCTCGCCGATATCGCGCGCCGGGCCGAGCTCGCCGGGTTCCGTGACCTCTGGCTTATGGATCACTTCCGACAGATCCCCGCTGTGGGGCGCCCTTGGGAGGACATCCCGGAGGCCTACACCGCGCTTGGATACATCGCCGGCGTTACCAGCCAAATTCGGCTTGGGACGCTGGTGACAGGCATCACCTACCGCAACCCGGCGCTGCTCGGAAAGATGATCGCCACCATCGATGTCCTTTCGTCCGGCCGGGCAAACTGCGGATTGGGCATCGGCTGGAATGCCGATGAGCACGCCGGTTACGGATGGGACTTCCCCGAGGTGGCTGATCGCTATGCCCTGCTCGAGGACACGCTCGAGATGCTCCCTCTCCTCTGGGGCAAGGGCTCGCCTTCCTTCGCAGGGCGCACCTTCTCGGCGTCGGAGCTGGTCTGCTACCCCCGACCGCTCCAGAAGCACATCCCAATCACGATCGGTGGCTCAGGAGAGCGAAAGACGCTGGCCTTGGTCGCCCGATACGCCGATGCATGCAATCTGTTCGGGAAGCCTGAAACCATTGTCCGCAAGGTGGAGATCCTGGGCCGCCATTGCTCTGAAAATGGACGGGACCCCGCCGCGGTCGAAGTCACCCACCTCACAGCAGCGATGGTGGGCCGTGACCGTCGAGACCTTGCGGAAAGGATTGAGCGGGTCCGTGGTCGTGACCAATCGGTTGAGGCTTACTCGGACAGGAACAACGCCGGGACTGTGGATGACCTGGTGAGCCTGTTCGAGGCGTATCACGACGCAGGTGCCACTCATTCGATCGTCGCCCTTCCCGACGTTGCGGAGGTGGGCAGCCTCGAGGCATTCGGCGATGTGATCGCACGGTTCAACCAGTCTTAGACTTCGAGAACCGATCTCACGGAAGGACCTTCATCGATGGCTGTTACGTCGACCATGCTCGCCCTCGGCACCGAGGCGCCGGACTTCTCGCTTCTGGACACCGTGTCCGGCAAGACCGTGTCGTTAGACGACTTCGCTGATTCACCGGCCCTGCTGGTGATGTTCATCTGCAATCACTGCCCTTATGTCAAACATGTGCGCTCAGAATTGGCGCGCTTCGGCCGCGACTACGAGGACACCGGGTTAGCGATCGTCGCCATCAACTCGAACGACCCTGATTCGCATCCCGAAGACTCCCCTGAGGCGATGAAAGCCGAAGCCGAGACCCAGGGCTATGCCTTCCCGTACTTGTTCGACGAGCAGCAGACAGCGGCGGCGGCCTTCACCGCAATGTGCACGCCGGACTTCTTCCTCTTCGACCGGGACCGGCGCCTCGTCTACAGGGGGCAGTTCGACAGTGCCCGGCCAGCCAACGAGATCCCGGTCACCGGAGGCGACCTTCGTGCCGCAGCGCAGGCAGTGCTGTCGGGCGAGCAGGTGAGTGAGATTCAAAGGCCGTCGATGGGGTGCTCGATCAAGTGGCGGAGCGGCAACACCCCTGCCTACTTCGTCAGCTGACCAGCCGCATCCGAATCCCCGACCAGAAAGCAGAGCAACCATGGCCAACCAATACCCCGGCCCACCTGACCTCTTGATCGACCTCGACAAGACCTATGCGGCCACGGTCGACACCAACCACGGTGTCATCGAGATCGAGTTCGACGCGGTGCGCTCGCCCATCGCAGTCAACAACTTTGTCTTCCTCAGTCGGGAGGGTTACTACGACGGGATCGTCTTCCATCGCGTGATCGAGAACTTCATGATCCAGGGCGGTGACCCGACTGGAACCGGCAGTGGCGGGCCTGGCTACAAGTTCCGCGACGAGCTCGAGGGTGAGGGCAATTACGCACGGGGCACGGTGGCGATGGCCAACGCCGGGCCGAATACGAACGGCTCCCAATTCTTCATATGCCATCGGGATGCCGGGCTCCCTCATTCCTACACGATCTTCGGAAAGGTGACCTCGGGAATGGAGGCAGTCGACTCGATCGCAGGCACCGAAACCGACCGTCGCGACCGCCCGACAGAGGACGCAATTATCAACTCGATCACCGTGACAGAAATCTGATTGCTCTGTTATCCTCCCGGCGCTGTTGCTGCCTCGGCGGCGACTCGTTCTGACTTCCCCGTTCGAATGACTGGGCTGAGGACAAGGGTCGTACCGGACGTTGCGACGTAAAGCCCACAAGGGCCGTAGAGACAAGGACCAGTCACAATGAACATCTACGTGGGAAACCTGCCGTTCAACGCAACGGCACAGGACCTCGAGAACCTCTTCGGTGAGTATGGGACCGTTGAGTCCGCAGCCATCATCAACGACCGGGAGACCGGCCGCTCGCGTGGCTTCGGGTTCGTGGAAATGCCCAACGATGAAGGCGCCAAGGCCATCTCAGAGCTCGACGGAGCGGACTACAACGGCCGCGCCCTCAAGGTGAACGAGGCCCGTCCCCGCGAAGAGCGCCCCCGTCGGGGCCACTAGCCCGATCTATCCCGATGCACGTGCCGGCCGGGCACCGGCCGGTGCGCCGGATCGTCGATGAACATCTTGGTGTCTTCGACATGGAGCAGGTTCGGCCCGTAGGCCGCGGTTAGGTTCTCCACGCTCAACACCTGATCCGGGGTCCCCCAAGCCATGACCCGGCCCGATAGCAAAAGCACGTGGTTGGCGACTTGGGCCTCTGCGAGATCGTGGGTGGTCATGATGATCGTGCAACCACGCTTGTTCTCGTCGTGAATGACGTCGTCGATTGCCTGGGCCGAGGTGAGATCCAGGCCAGTCAGTGGCTCGTCGAGGAGCAACATGTCATGCTCCTGGGCAAGCCCCTGTGCCACGAACACCCGCTGTCGCTGGCCTCCGGACAGATCGCCCAGATGACTGTCCTCCAGGTCGATGATTCCCATCCGGCCCATCGCCTCCTCCACCGCCGCCAGATCTTCACTCCGAAGTCGGCGCCGCCCACCGGCTGTCGAGTATCGGCCCATGGTCACGACCTCACGGACGGTTATCGGCAAAACATCGTTGACCTTGGTGGTCTGCAGGACATATGCGATGGACCGGGAACTGTCCCGGCCACCCAACACCTCGATCGAGCCCGAAGAGGGCTCGATCAGTCCGGCTATCCCATTCAATAGCGTCGACTTCCCCGAGCCGTTGGGTCCGATCAGCGCCGTGATCCCACCGGTTGGGATCTGAAAGTCCGATCTGTCGAGGGCGATCCTCGGCCCGTAGGCGAGGATCAGATCGGTGGCGGTGACGGCTGGCTTCACGCGCACCGCGAGCAACGCCCGTGAACTTCGAGGGTGTGCCCACTGGCAGTGAACGAGAGCTCCTTGGTCACGGTCCCGACCAGCTGTTCGAGACGGGACTCCATCTCCTTCGACAACTCGATGTCCTCGACGGTTCCACA
>DATDJH010000319.1:0-2266 GCA_036520635.1 Acidimicrobiia bacterium | reverse complement strand
TCTTCGGTGAACTCCAACAGCAGGCACCCCGGCAAGGTGATCTCCGTGCCTTCGTTCGTCATGACGGTCCAGAATTCGGCAGCCACCCGATTGCCGTCGACGAAGGGCCGGCCCATCCTCACCGACACCCCATCTTGGGTGCTGGTCACGTCAGACCAGTAAGTGAAGACACCTTCCCGACCCTGGTAAGGATCCTCGAAGATGTTGGAACGGTACGTGGCGTCGTCGGTGAACAAGGCCGCCGCGGCGTTCGAATCCTTGTCCTCCCAGGCCCGTCGGTAGGCCTCGAGCCAATTCTCCAATTCGATGGACATCGCTTCTCCCTGTCGACAACGCCCGCCAGTGTTCCACTGTCATCACGCCCTTGCCACGAGCAGACAGTTCACACCTTGAGACTGTGCGCCGGAGCTTCCTTCTTCGGGTCGACGAATGGCAGCGAGGCTGCCACTGCCGTCAGTTCGGCACCGGCCTCGGTGACAACGTCGAGACGGGTGCCGGGCTCTGACAGTTCGATCGGAACCCACATGTATCCGATGTTCCGCTCCAGGCCGGGAGACCAGACAGCATCTGTGACCCGCCCCACCTGCCGGCCACCGGAGAAGACGGGCCAGACCTCGGACAACTCCGCACGCAACTGGTCGCCCTCGAGGAACATCCCAACAAGCTTGCGATCGACCCCGGTCTCCCGAAGACGCTCCAGCGCATCCTTCCCCAGGTAGTCCTGTTCCTGAGGCTCCACCAACCTCTCCATCCCACTGATATGGAACGGAGTGTCGTCGAGAGTCATATCCGATCCGTAGTTGAAGATGCCGGCCTCGATCCGGCGTGCCTCGCAGGGAGCGATGGGCCGGATCCCGAATTCCTCACCTGCGGCGGCCACTGCGTCCCAGAGAGCCGATCCAGATGGGTGGTCGAGGACATTGATCTCGAACCCGGGGATGGCCGTCCACCCGGTGCGGCTGACGACGACCGGGATACCGTTGATCTCGAATTCCGCCAGCCAGTAGTACTTGATGTCATAGATCGAAGGGCCGACCAGCTTCTCCATGGTCTTGGCGGCCAAAGGTCCCTGAACCTGCATCGGGTGAACGTCGGGCAAGCTCACTTCGGCATCGAAACGGCCGGCGGCGACACCCAGGGCATAGAGACCGGCATCGGAGTCGGCCAACTGCATCCACCACCGGTTCTTGGCGACGTGGAGCAGGACCGGGTCGTTGACGATTCCGCCATCGGGGGCGATGACCGGCATGTACTTGCCCTGACCGACTGCGCATTTGGTCAGGTCACGGCAGGTGATGTAGTCGATAAGGCGGTCTGCGTCGGGGCCGCTCACCTCGACGGTGCGCTCGACACCGACGTCCCACATGGTGACCCCGTTTACCAAGGCCCAGTACTCGACATCCGGGTCGTCGTAATAGGCCGGCAAGTACATGTGGTTGTAGATGTCATACGCCGAGCAGCCGGCGGCGAGCGTCGACTTGAAGAATGGCGACTGCCGGTACCAGGGACCGAAATAGAGCGTGCTGCTCTTCTCCAACATCTCGCTTCGTTCGTTGGCCAACAGGCTCCTCCTCGTTAACTGAACCGCCGTTCAACTCTATCGGCACGCCCAGCTTCCTGTACCGGGATCGAAACAGGCTCCATGGCCGTCACGGTTCGGTCGATACCATCGACAGCAATGGACGTGTCTCTCGTCTCGCCCCCACTGTGGATGGAGCTGACTGCCATCGTGGCCGGCGCCCTTGCTGGTGCCGTGTTCGGGGCGAGCCGCGGCCTCGACGCGGTTGGAATCGGGGCTATGGCGGTCGTTGGCGGCCTGGGAGGTGGTGTGCTTCGAGACATCCTGCTCGGAACCCGCCCCCTCGCTCTTGGCAATCCTGCCTACCTCTACACCGTGATCGCGGCGGGGCTCGTTGGAATGTTCTTCGGATCGTTGGTCGACCGACTCCGGTTCCTGGTGGCGGGGGTCGATGCCATCGCCCTAGGCCTGTTCACCACTGTTGGAGTCTCCCGGGCGTTGCTCTTTGACCTTCCCCCAGTCTCAGCGGTCATGCTCGGCGTAGTCACCGGGATTGGAGGGGGTCTGCTCCGAGACGTTCTGGTCGGCGACTCGCCACCGCACGCTTTCCGAAGGGACGCCCCCTACGCGTCCGCAGCGCTCGCAGGCGCCTCTCTATATGCAGTGCTTGTGATATCGACCGAGATTCCAGACGATCTGATTGCCCTCGCCAGCATGTCGCTGGTGGTACTAATCAGGGCTGTTGGC
>DATDJH010000318.1:0-5615 GCA_036520635.1 Acidimicrobiia bacterium | reverse complement strand
GAGGACCGAGGTCCTTGATGCCCCACTTCTCGCATTCATCCTGAGGGGATGGATTCGGTTGGCTTGCAAATGTCTCTATTCAGGCAGCCACTCCTCGGGAAGCTGCCACCAGTTCCACCACTCGTCGGAGCCCGGAGTGTCCGGGGCGACGTATTGGGCCAGGTTTGAGGTGTCGAGTGCCTCGACCGGGTCGTACCAGTTCTTCGGGACCGAAACCCCGGAGAGGATGGCGGCACAGGCGTCGACTGCCAGAGCACCGAAGGTGAGCGGTCGGTTGACGATCACACCCGGGATCGACTCGGTGTCGACCTGACGGATCCAACCCTGGAGGCTGTCACCGGTCCATACCTTGACCTCATCGAGTCGTCCGGCTTCGGAGACTGCCTCATATGCGCCCTGCTGCTGGATGCCACTGTCGGCGACGACAGCGTCGATCTGGGGGTAGGCCTGCAGCCAGTTTTCCATGATCGTCTTGCCTTCGTCACGGGACCATCCGGTGTACTCCTTGGCAAGGACCTCGATCCCGGAGTTCTCCGCGAAGACCTCTTCGTGACCACGGCGGGCCTCTTCGGCGGGACCGGTGCCGGCTGCTCCTTCGAGCAGTACCACCTTGCCCGAGCCACCTAGCATTTCCGCAGCTTGGGTCGCTTGGATGGTTCCGATGTCGTAGGTCTTGATGTTGATATGGCTGACGAAGTCCTCGGTGGTCACGTCCCGCTCTTGGATCACGACCGGGACACCATCTGCCATGGCCTCTTCGATGGCCGGGTTGACGGCCTCTTCAGAGGTGGCTGCCACGATCAGGCAGTCAACGCCGCGAACCAGGAGGTCCTCGATATCGGAGACCTGCTTGTCCGGGCTGTCGTTGGCGTCGGTGCGGGCCACTTCCTCGATCTGGTCATACTCGGAGGCCGCCCAACTGGTGAACTGGTTGACGAACACCCGTGCCGAGTTCGACAGCGAGGCGTCGGCATACCCGATCGTCCATGGGGGGTCCTTCTTGTATTGGCTCGTGTCCTGCATGTCGTCGGTCTGGGGGATTTCGACCCCTTCTCGGGGTTGGAACTCGGAGCTGCCGCCAGTGGATCCGGTGGTGCCATCGGAACCGCCCGTGGTGTCCGATGCCCCGTCGTCGCCACAGGCGGCAACCACGAGGACCAACACGACCAAGAGCAGAAGCGCTCGCCCCGACATCAAAGCTTTCATGCCGTTGCCTTTCCTCCTCACACGCCAGGCTGACGCCTGTCTATATAGTGCAGTCTATATGCATCCTGTCCGACGCGTGGTGCAAATGGGCTGCCAATCAACCACCATCTCCCCCGAGCCCTGATGCCCTACTTCACCAGTAGCGATCAGGTCGGCTTTCACTACACCGATGAAGGGGAGGGACCGACGATCGTCTTCGTCGCCGGTTGGGCATCGGACGGTTCGTGGTGGCAGCATCAGCGGAGTCTCAGCTCGCACTACCGGCTGGTGGTGTTCGACCCCCGTTCCCAGGGCGAGTCCGAGAAGGTGGTGCGCGGCTTGCGAATGGGCCGCGCTGCCCAGGACCTTCGCGAGCTCCTCGAGCTCCTCGACCTCGACGACGTGACACTCGTCGCCTGGTCGCGCTCCACGAGCATGGCTCTGGCCTATTGGGAGCTTTTCGGGCCGACACGGATTGGTCGCTTCGTCCTGGTGGGGAACACTCCGTCGATGTCGAAACGCCCGGATTGGGACTGGGGCTACCGGATGGACCCCGTGGCGTTTCAAGAGGCAATCCTCGCCGACCACGAAGGCGTGGTCCGCGATGTCATCGACAAGTTGCTCAAAGAGCCCCCGCCCCCCGAGGACGCCGAAGTCATGGTGAGGAAGATGATGCAGACGCCGGCGCTGGCCGGGGCGAAGATGCTGGACGACCACGGGATCATCGACTGGCGCGACATGTTGCACACCATCTCGATCCCGACTCTCGTCTGTGTCGGCCGGTACGACCGTCAGGCGCCGGTCGAGGCGGCGGAACACGTTGCCGCCGCGGTGCCCGGAGCGGTGCTTGCGGTATTCGAAGAGAGCGCCCACGCCCCCTTCTATGAGGAGCCCGAGTTGTTCAACGAAACACTCGTGAGGTTCATCGAAGACTCGCCGACACCTCCCGTCGCCGACGGGTGAGCCGGTGTTGAGGCTCACTGTGGCGGGCTACGCCCCGGAGGACAGCAGCCACAGTCGCGCCTTGGACCTGTTTCGGCGACGACTCCAGGAGATCGCACCCGAGATTGTGGTTGAGATCGTTTGGGACATCGTTGACATGGGCAGACCGGTCGGCGATCTGATCGGACTGGTCGAACGCGGGGACTTCACCCTCTGTTATCTGTCCACGAGCTACCTCACCGATCGCGTGCCGGAGCTTGCCTTGATGGATACCCCATTTCGATTTGAGGATCTTGCGAGTGCTCACAGGACACTCGACGGATCGGCAGGGCGTCTCCTCAGTGAAGCGACATCGAAGGTGACCGGGCTCGAGGTGCTTGGTTACTGGGACAACGGCTTCCGACACCTGACCAACCGGCTCCGGGATGTCCGTCGCCCCGAGGACTGTTCGGGGATGCGAATCCGGGTCCAACCGAGTGTGATCCACGAGCGGATGATCGAGTTGTGGGGAGCGGTGCCCGTCCCCACCGATCTCAAGGACGGGATCGACCTGATCGCGTCCGGTGGGGTGGATGCCCAGGAGAACCCGCTGGCCAACACGGTCGCCTACGGCATCGAAGGCCACCACAGGCATATCAGCCTGACCGGTCATGTGTACGGGGCTCGGGGCCTCTACGCCAACCAGGACGCGGTGCGGGGATGGTCCTCGGTGTCCCGGCGTGCGATCGAGGAGGCTCTTCGTGATGCGATCGCGTGGCAACGGGTCGCCGCCGCCGAGGAGGAGACCTCGATCCTCAATAGCCTGCGCCGCGATGGGGTCGAAGTCGTCGAGCTGACAGACAGCCAGCGAGCGGAGTTCTCCGACGCCATCGCTCCCCTGCGCGCGGACGTCGACACCCAGCTGCCTAAAAAACTGCTCGAGGCGGTCACGTGAGAGAGCCAGTGGCGGTGATCGGACTTGGATTGATGGGGACTGCCCTGTCTGAGGCCCTGATCAGGGCGGGGTTCGAAGTCCGGGGCTTCGATCTCAACCCCGAGCCTCGCGACGCTCTGGAGCGCAGCGGAGGGCGAGCTTTCAATTCGTCGATCGCAGCAGCCGAGGGGCTAGGGCTGGTTGTCACCTCGCTCCCAACGGGTGACCAGGTCCGAGAGGTGTGCATCGGGCCGCAAGGGATCGCGTCGCACCTGGCGCCAAACGCGGTGGTCATCGACACCACCACCTCACGGCCAGAGGACTCTGTGGACATCGCAGACCGTCTCGCCACCAACGACATCGGATTCGTCGACGCCTGCATCAGTGGGTCGAGCAACATGGTGGCCGACCACGACGTCGTAATCATGGTCGGTGGTGCCTCTGAACACGTCGCCCAGAGCATGCCGGTCCTCGATGCCATCGCCCGCTCGGTTCACCACGTCGGCCCGGTGGGCTCGGGCGCCAGCACCAAGCTCGTCGTCAACCTGGTCTTGGGTGCCCACCGACTGGCCCTCGCCGAGGGCTTGACCCTCGCTGCCCGATCCGGGCTCGATCCGGTGGTGGTTCTCGAGGTCCTCCGTGATGGGGTCGCCTACAGCAAGGCAATGGACATCTGGGGCCCGCGGATGCTGGCGGGGGGAATCGACCCACCCACCTCGCGGCTGCGCCAGCACCACAAGGACGTGAGGCTGATGTTGGAGCAAGGCGACCGTGTGGGAGCCCCCCTGCCGCTGACCACGGCCCTCAACGAAGTGCTGAACGACGCCGAGCGACTCGACCTCTCGGAGGCCGACATCTCCGGACTCATCGAAGTCCTGCGCCGGATCGCCGAGGAGCGCGACCGCTGACCAGATACCTGATCCGCGGGGGCACGATCGTCTCGATGGACCCCAGCGTCGGCAACCTGTGGACCGGGGATGTGTTGATCGAAGGCAGCTCGATCGCCGCGGTGGCCCCCGTCATAGACGCCACCGACTGTGTGGTGATCGACGCCACGGGTGCAATTGTCGCCCCCGGCCTGATCGACACGCATCGCCATGTGTGGCAGTCCATCCTCCGATTCGTGGCACCCGATTGGAGCCATGCCGACTACTTCCACGCCATCCGGGGCAAGTTCGGCGCCCGCTTCGGGCCGGATGAGATGTACGTGGCGAACCTGCTCGGAGCGATCGAGGCTCTCGATTCGGGGATCACGACGATGCTCGACTGGTGTCACAACATCAACAGCCCCGATGCAGCGGACGCTGCAGTTCAGGGTCTCAGGGAGTCCGGCCAAAGAGCGGTCTTCGCCTATGGCAATAGCAATGACGAGTGGGCGCCGCTGCCCAACGAAACGCCCCTGTCTGCAGATGCACGAAGGGTGAGAACCGAGCATTTCTCCTCAGAGGACAGCCTGGTCACGATGGCGGTGTGCCTACGCGGGCCTCAGTTCTCTTCGGTTGAGGCGACCGTCTCAGACTTCGCACTCGCCAGGGAGCTGGCTGTCCCCATCGAAATCACGGTGGGCGCCGGCCGCTGGTCGACGCGGGTCCAACCGGTGCGGGTCCTGAACCGGCTGGGTTTGCTCGCTGACGACATCACCTACGTGCACTGCAACACCCTTGACGACGAGGAGATCGACTTGATCGCCGACAGCGGAGGGTGCGCCGCGATCTCACCTGAGGTTGAGATGAGCATGGGTCTCGGCTATCCGGCAACCGGGCGGCTGGTAGCGGCGGGCGTCGCTCCCACACCCTCAGTCGATGTGGTCACTCATGTCAGTGGGGACCTCTTCGCGGTGATGCGCACCGCCCTCGCCGCAGAGCGGGCCCGCATCCATCGAGAGGCGCAGGAGCGGGGTGAAGAGATCACCCGTCTCGAACTCACCGCCGACGACATGCTCCGATTCGCCACCGCCGAGGCGGCGCGAGCAGTGAAGCTCGACCACAAGGTCGGACGGTTGGCCCCAGGTCTCGAGGCCGACGTGATCATCGTCGACACTTCAGCAGTTGGGATGTTCCCACTCAACAACCCGGTTGGAAGCTTGGTCTACGGAACGAGGGCATCCGATGTCCGGGACATCTTTGTGGGTGGGAGGCTGGTGAAACAGGACGGGGCTCTGCTGGACGTCGACTTGGGCCGTTTGCGCCGGTTGGCAGATGCTGCCCGGGACCGGGTACTAGATGGGACCGGGTTCGAACCCGGGTTTGGTTGGCGGATGAGCAGCGCGGAGTGGACTGCTCCTTCCTGAATCCGTCCACTGCTTCTATAGAGTGCACTCTATGGAAGTAACAAGCTGATGTCCGACACGACCTTGAGGGTGGGCGCGCCCGAGCCCCTGGAGAGCATCGAGGCCATCAACACCACCCTGGACCGCAAGCTGTTGATCAGGAACGGATGTGTCCTCTCCATGGACTCAGAGGTCGGGGACTTGGCCAAAGGCGACGTCCTCGTCGAGGGTGATCGAATCACCAAGATCGCCGCCGACCTGTCCCTCGAGGCGTCGGAGCCGGGAGTGACCGTGATCGACGCCACC
>DATDJH010000317.1:0-15585 GCA_036520635.1 Acidimicrobiia bacterium | reverse complement strand
CCTCTTGTTTCTGTCACAGCCAGAACGTATGTTCGGGTCATGGTTGGAAGATCCGCAGTCGACTACCACGAGTCGGAGTTGGTCCGACTGGAAGGCTTGAAATCACAGATCGCCGCCCTTCAGATGAGGCATCTGAGGTATCTCGACGAGGCGCAAGTGGCGACGGCAGACGGGACGAGGTCACTCTCGGAGTGGGTGTCTGCGCGACTCGATGTCAGCCATGAAACAGGTAAGGCTCTGGTCCGGACCATGCGACGTATCGAGGACCGACCAGGCCTCGCGGTGGCTCTGGCCGACGGAGAAGCCACCTTCGATCGCGTCGAGGCCCTCTCCCGGATCCAAAAAGATGTGGGCCTCCTCCAACATCTCGATGTTGCCGGGGTCCGTCGGACGGCCGCCTTGAAGGCGCTGATCACGCCCGAGGAAGAGTTTCGGACCGCCGACGAGCGCTTCCTCGTGATCCAACCGTCTCTCGATGAATCCTGGTGGAGACTCTGGGGTGGCCTCGACGGTGCCTCGGGTGCTCTGGTGGACAAGGTCCTCACCGAAGCCGCCGATCAACTCCCGGAGCTTCCTGACGGAACCAGAGGTGACGCATCGTGGCGCAAGGCCACCGCCCTGGTCGAGCTCTGCATTTCTGACGATCCGCCCCCAGCTCAAGTCACAGTGTTCGTCGACGCTGCTGAAGCTGCCACCAGCAATGGCCAAACCGGAGTGGTACTCGAGGCCGGGCCTCGGGTCGGCGCGAATGCCCTGGCCGCCATCCTCTGCGACGCAACCACCGAGGTCGTTGCTCGCACCGAGGACGGACGACTGATGGAGTACGGACGACGACTGCGAGTCGCTCCCCCGTCGTTGCGTCGGGCGGTGTTGCTTCGGGACGGCAATGTCTGCATCGCCGACGCCTGCGAATCCCGGTATCGAATCGAGGCGCATCACATCATCCCCTGGACTGAGGGCGGGCCTACCGATCCTGAAAACCTGATCTCGCTCTGCTGGTTCCATCATCACGTGGTGGTCCACGAACGAGGATTCCAACCCTTCCGACACCCGGACCATGGAAGGATCCGCTTCCGGCCACCAGATCGACCTAGATAGGGGTGGAGCTTCCCCACACCCCGGCGCCGGCTGAAGTCAGACACACCGTCAACACCTAGGGTTCTCGACCATGAGCGAGATCCCACCCACCTATCGGACACCGCACGGTCTCGACTCTGACCTGCGCCAACAGATTCTCGCCAGGAGCAACGCCGTTCTCGCCACGATCAATGACGACGGCTCGCCGCATCTCACCGAGCTCCTCTTCTATCTCGACGAGAAGGATCGAGTACTTCTTCCCACACCGGAGACCACGAGGAAAGTCAAGAACGTCATCGCCCGGCCCACCGTCACCGTCTTCATATCGGTGGCGTCCGGCTGGGCATCCTGCACTGGCACCGCCCGCCTCATCACCGGGGAGGAGGCCTCCCGGCTCAACCAGCTGAACCGGGAACGGGTGCTGACCCCGGCCGGGATGGCCACCATGGGCCTGCTCCTCGCTGCCTACGAGGACAGCACGATCGAGGTCACTCCCGCTCGGTGGCTCTCCTGGAATGACGACCGGGTCCTCGACACCATCGTTGACCTTGGCGGGGACATCGAGGCCCATCCGCCGGAGACGTGGTGGACCGACCTCAGCGCCGGGAGCTGAGCATTGGCCGGATACAGCGGCACGCCACTTCCCCAGAAGCTGGGGATCAAGAATGGGTTGACCGTCGTGATCCTCGACGCCCCCGACAGTTTCATGCCGACCCTGGGACGTCTTCCCTCTGACGTGGAAGTCCACCACGAGGTGACCGCGTCCAACATCTTCATCCTCTTCGGAAGTTGGGCCGACAAGCTCGAAGAAGCCTTCCATCGGGCCAAATCCCTGCTTCCGCCCGACGGGGCGATCTGGGTGGCATGGCCCAAGCGAAGCTCGGGAGTCGAGACCGATATCACCGAGGACACCTTGCGCGACCTCTTCCTGCCGACAGGGATGGTGGACAACAAGGTGTGCGCGATCGACGAAACCTGGTCAGGACTCCGGTTCGTGGTCCGCAAGGAGAACCGGGCCACCTGGCCCGGATGACTTCACAGGCGGAAGCGATGCGGGAGCAGCTCGTCGAGCGTGTGCTCCCGGATTTCCGAACCAGGCCCGCCGGCGATGATCACCGTTGACACGTCGAACTCGGACATGATCTGGCGGCATCGGCCACAGGGATAGGCACCCTCCACATCCAGAGCATCGATGCATGCCACAGCCACCGTTTCGATCTTCCGCACGCCGTGACTGACCGCCGTGTTAATCGCAGTCGCCTCCGCACACGACGAAGCCGGATATGCGCCGTTTTCGACATTGGCTCCGATGAACACCTCGCCGCGATCGCCGACCACCACCGCGCCGACTCGAAACCCGGAGTACGGGGAGTAGGAGCCTTCGGCCGCGGCACGGGCGGCAGCTGCGAGATCGTCTGTGTTCATCAATCCTCCATCAGGTCTTTTACGAAGCTATCCGGATCGAAGGGGACCATATCTCGGAGCCCCTCCCCTACCCCAACCAGCTTCACAGGCACACCCAGTTCGCGCTCGATGGCGATCACAATCCCGCCCCGGGCGGTCCCGTCGAGCTTGGTGAGGACGAGGCCACTCACGGGAACTGCCTCGGAAAACTCCCTCACCTGGGCGATCCCGTTCTGGCCGGCAGTCGCGTCGAGCACCAACAGCACCTCGTCGAGCGTGCCCTGGTCCCCTGCCGCCACTCGGTAGATCTTGCTCATCTCAGCCATGAGGTTCTTCTTGGCGTGCAGACGGCCGGCGGTGTCGATGATCACCACGTCGGCTCCCTTGGCACGGGCGGAGCTGATGGCGTCGTAGGCGACCGACGCCGGGTCGCCTCCCTCCTGTCCCCCTACGACGTCAACACCCAACCGGTCGCCCCAGGTTTGGAGTTGGGCTCCGGCCGCAGCACGGAAGGTGTCGGCCGCAGCGAGGATCACCTTCTTGCCTTCATCCTTGAGCCGGGCCGCGATCTTGGCGATGGTGGTGGTCTTGCCCGTGCCATTGACTCCGACCACCAGGATCACCGCAGGCTTCCCGGCCAGAGCCAAGTCACGTGGCTTGTCTCCAAGCTCGATACGAAGCTGACGCGCCACCTGCTCCCGCGCCTCATCGGCGGTCTCGGGATGTGCCGAGCGAACACCTCTGACGACGGCCGTCGTGGCATCGACACCAACATCGGCGGCCAACATCGCCTCTTCGAGATCGGCCCACGTCTGCTCGCTCACGCCGCCCGATCGGAAGACCCTTCGTAGGGACGAGCCCAGAGAGCCCTGGACAGCAGCGCCAGACGGCGGAGCGGCCTCACCCGGGATGGGAACGGTGCGATTCCGGAGAACCACCACCACCACGACGACAGCGATCACCAGGGTGACCGCGAGCACGGTCAGGACGAGGGCTGTGGTGTCCATGGAGAAAGTGAAGTTACCGCTAGGCGAAGACGTCGGCGCCGACCATCGTCATGTCTTTGCGGACCGCCTGCGAGGAGCCTCCCGGTTCCATGGTGACGCCGTATAGAACATCAGCCGCCTCCATGGTCTGCTGCTGGTGGGTGACGATCAAGAGTTGAGCGCGCTGACGAAACTCGTCGACGATTCTCAGGAAGCGCCTCAAGTTGGCGTCGTCCAGGGCGGCTTCCACCTCATCGAGGACATAGAAGGGGCTGGGCCGGGCTTCGAATACCGAGAACAGGAAGGCAAGCGCGGCGAGGCTGCGCTCCCCACCAGAGAGCAAGGTCAATTGGCTGACCTTCTTCCCAAGCGGCTGGGCCTCGATCATGAGCCCCGATTCGGGATCCGACGCATCGGTGAGCCGGATCCGCCCCCGCCCACCGGGGAAGAGCACGGTGAAGTACCGCTGATAGGCCTCGGCGACTTCCTGGAACGCCTCCTGGAAGCGGCTCTCGATCTCCTCGTCGAGGGCACGGATGACCTTTCTGAGCTCGGCCCGAGACGACTCGACATCGGCGAGCTGGTCGGTGAGGAAGGTGTGCCGCTCATCCAACTCGGCGAATTCGACCGACGCCAATGGATTGATCGGGCCGAGGCGGCGTAGTTGGGCGATCCTCTCCTCCAGCAGGCCCTCGAGATCGGTGCCTTCCGGCAAGTCGGGCCGCTCCGCCTCCAGCGCCGCGTCGACCTCTGCGTCGGCGTCTCGCCGGACCCCCTCCACGAGGCTCTCCCGTCGGAGACGGAACTCGGTGAGAAGCACCTGAAGCTCGCTGAGGCGCTCGCGAGAGCTGGCGATCCGGTCCCGAAGCTCCTCGTGGTGGGCTCGAGCCTGTTCCAGATCGGTCACTGTCACCAGATGGGATGCTCGAAGGTCGGCCTGGCGTTGACGCACCTCATTCAGTCGTGTCTGCAGGACCTCGACCCCCCGTCGCGCGAACATCTCAATCTGATCGAGGGTGGCGGCACTAATGGTGCTCGACGGCACGGCCTCCACCCGGCCCATATCCGACTCGATGTGGGTGAGGCGCTCCTGGAGAAGTCGTTGCCGCTCGACGATGGATTGAAGTGTCGTGGCCGATTCCTGCCATTCCGAGCGGGCGAGCTCCTTGTCGACCGCGATCCGTGCCCTGCTCGCCTCCAGTTCCTCCCACACCCGCATCCGCTCGGCTTCTTCGCCCTCGAGAGACGCAAGCCGTTGCTGCAATTGGACGACCTGACGCTCCCGATCGCTGACACCTTCAACCACCGAGTTTCGGCGCTGAGCAAGGCGTGAGCGCTCGCCGTCGAGGACATTCACAGACTTCTGGAGCCGGGCCATGGCGTCGGTGCGCCCTGAGAGGTCGGATTCAACCGATTCCAGCTCCTCGAGCGCGACCCGCTCGTGATCCCGGCTCTTGTCGAAGTCCCGTTTGGCGGCGGTGTGTATAGAGACCGCCCTCGAGAGATCGGTCTCCGCTGACTCGAGATCCACCTCAGCGGACTCGAGCATCGCCGGGCCGGCGCCGTCAGGCGAGGCGATTTGGACCCCTCTCGATGAAATGAGGTCACCTTCGGGAGTGACGGCTCGCAGGTCCGGGTGGCGCGAGATCATGGACCAAGCCGTGGTCCAGCCCTCGACCAAGAGGACGTCTCCGAGCAAATGGTTGGCCAAGCCGGGGTCCGCCTTCTGCCCGAGTCGATCGATGAGAGCTTCAACCCCCGCGCTCGCGGCGACCGACTTCGCCGGAGCCAGCTCAGCTGTGGCCGCCGCAACCACCGGCACACCGCCTCCACCGGAGGCCTTGACAGTCTCCACCGCATGCTGCATCGACGCCGGGCCATCGAAGGCCACCGCGTCGGCCCATCGCCCCAAGGCAGCGTCAACCGCTGCTTCGAGACCTGTCGGAACATCGAGCAGCGAAATCAGGGTTCCCCTCGACCCATCCGCTCCTTCGACCGAGCGCCGGGCCTCCCGATCGAAGCGACCGGCGAGAGCGGCCCCGATCGCCTCGACTCTCGCTTTGGCAGCGGCCACCGCAAGCCGGGCATCGATGAGGCCCTCCTCGGCTGTTGACCATTTCTCTTGATCACCGGAACGACGACGGGTCGTCTGCTCGAAGACGGCCTGGAGCTTGACGACCTTCTCGTCGATCGCTCGCACTTCCTCGTTGAGAATCGAGATCTCGTTGGATTCGTCCCGAAGCTGCCCATCGACCACATCCAGCCGATGCGAGATGGCCTCCAATTCACGGTCGTCGCGCAAGCCGGCGGCTTCGAGAATGCTCAATTCGCCCCGAACCGCGGCTACGGCTCCCTCCGCAGAAAGGGCATTCTGGGTGGCGATGACCCTTTCCTCGTCCTCCAACCGCCGGAACCGAATCTCCCGGGAGTCGGCGTCGTTGTTGGCCTCGATGGCCGCCGTCTCCAACCCCTCCATCTCGCCACGGATCGCGTACAGCTCGGCCTCGAGGTCGGCCCTGCGCTCGGCCGTCGCCTGAAATCTCCCGGATGCCGCCCGGCTCCGCTCGTGCGCAACGGACGCGGTCCGGCGCAACCTCTCGGCAGTGGTTTCCAGCAGGGCCGCGGCGCCAGTGTCCCGCTCGACCTCGCCGCCAAGTTGTGAGGCGCGAGCCGTGAGCTCGGCCACCCGCTCGCCGATCACCACCACATCTCGGCCATCGACGGCAACGGTCTCACCGAGCTTGTCGTGCTCATCCTTGGCCATGAGTAGGTGATCGTCGAGCTCTCGGATGGCGGCACCGGACAGGTAGAGCCGAAGGGAACGGACTTCGTCTCGGAGCCCTTCATAACTCGCTGCCGCACGCGCCTGCCGCCGTAACGGCCGGAGTTGACGCTCGATCTCGCCGAGAAGGTCCTGAAGGCGGAGGACGTCTTCGTCGGTCCGTTCCAGCCTTCTCTCGGCCTTCTCCTTGCGACGACGGTGCTTGAGGATGCCGGCAGCCTCCTCGATCACCGCCCGATGGTCCTCAGGCGAGGCATTGAGGACCGAGTCGACCTGGCCCTGGCCGATGATGACATGCTGATGGCGACCTACACCCGAGTCGCTCAGAAGCTCCTGGATGTCGAGCAGGCGACACCCCACGCCGTTGATCTCGTAGTCACTCGACCCATCCCGGTAGAGACGGCGAGCGATGGCGACCTCGTCGAGGTCGAGGGGAAGCTGCCGCTCCGCATTGTCGATGACCAACACCGCCTCGGCCCGATTGAGGGCTGGGCGGGTGGCGGTGCCGGCGAACACCACGTCTTCCATCTTGCCGGTGCGGAGCGTCTTGGGCGATTGGGTGCCTAGGACCCAAGAGAGCGCGTCAACCAGGTTCGACTTCCCGGAGCCGTTCGGCCCCACGATCACGGTGACCCCGGGCCGGAACTCGAGACGAGTCCGGTCGGCGAAGGACTTGAAACCTACAAGCTTGAGTGACTTCAAATACACAGTGATTTCCTGGCAAATGACACGACTGTGATTATCGAGTCAGGCTAACAGCGATGTGCTGTTCAGCGGCTCTTACTGGGATCGGCGTGGATGAAGAAGTCTCGGAGGGTCTGATCACCGGACACCGCCTCCGACTCCACCCCAGTCACCCAGGCTCCAGCCGGGCCAGTCCAGAGCCAGCTGACCAAACGGTCGAGTTGCTCGGACTCTCCCTGGGCGAGCACTTCGACCCGCCCGTCATCGAGGTTTTGGACCCAGCCCACGAGGCCAAGTGATCGCGCCATCTGACGACAACTCTGCCGAAACCCCACCTGCTGCACCCGTCCGCTGACGACTGCGCGAACCGTCTTCAGAGTCATGGGGCAATCGGCTGACATTGGGGGCAGAAATGGCTGGACCGGGCACGGATGACGATGCGCTCGATCGGGGTGCCGCAATTGCCACACGGAAGGTCCGCCCGGCCGTAGACAAGGAGCCGGTCGAGGTTCTCCCCTGCGCTCCCATCCGGCAGTAGATAGGCAAGGTCATCGAGACTGGTGCCTCCGTTTTCGATTGCCATCTCGAGAACCTGGCCGACCGCGCCGCGAAGCCGCTCGAGATCTTCGGACGACAGGGAATTCCCGGGGCGTAGCGGGTGAATCCGGGCGATGTGAAGAGCCTCATCGGCATAAATGTTGCCGAGGCCTGAGATCGGGCCCTGATCGAGCAGAAGGGCCTTGATCGGCGCGGTTCGCCTGGACAATGCTGTGGACAGTTCCTCCGTGGTTGGAAGGTCCAGCCAGGCATCAGGCCCGAGCCGGGCGACGCCTGAGGTCTCCAACTCCTCCTCGGTGAACACTGCGACGAATCCAAAGGTGCGCGGGTCGACGAATCGAATCTCGGTGCCATCGTCGAGCAAACCCCGGAAGTGGGTATGAGCCGCCAACGGAGCATCCTCGGACTCCACGGCGAATCGCCCCGACATCCCGAGGTGGGCCACCATCGTCTGCCCGTCATCGAGCGGTACCACCAGGAATTTGCCCTTGCGACCAACCGACTCGACGCGGCGCCCGACAAGTCGTTGCTCGACCTCGATCGGGTCCCCGTTGTGACGGGCGGTCCGAGCGTGAGACACCGTCACTGCCGTGAAGGCATGCCCGCCCATCGCCTCGTTCAGGTGACGTCGTGTGATCTCGACTTCGGGCAGCTCGGGCACGCATCTACTCCGCAACCAGGGCGGGTTACCGTACCCCGTCGAATGACCACAAGACCACGCGGCGCCGGCGATGTCCTGACTTCCGGGATCAGCATGCTGGCGAAAGTATGGCGAAGCCTTGTGGCGCCTTCGGTGGGCGCCTACATCCTCCTCGGCGCCCTGACCCTCGTGACGTTTCAGATGACGGGGGCGAACGAGTTCCTCACCCTCAGTTTCAACGACCCTCAGGTCCTGGAGGACATGGCGGCCGAGGAGTTCCTCGAAGTATCGACGCCGTTCGTGCAAGCGCTCCTGATTGGGCTTGTCTTTCAGATCCTTGCCTCGGCGTTCATCAGCCTGGCCGCCAGCCGGGTCGTCGGATCCGAGATCGAGGGCGAGCGGATCTCGGGTGGCAGCGCAAGCCGCTTTGCGCTCAGTCGAATGCTGACCATGACCGTGATCGGGTTGATCACTGCGGTTGCCGTCTCCGTTGGTCTGGTGCTGCTGGTGCTCCCGGGCGTGTGGCTCGCGGTCTCGGTGTCGCTGGCTCCTCAGATCGTGGCACTGGAGGATCGTGGGGTAATCGCCTCGATCACACGGAGCATCAAACTGGTGAGGGGACGCTGGTGGGGGACGTTCGGCTTCTTGCTGCTGGTCGGCCTCGTCGGATCGGTCGCCGGATGGCTTCTGCAATCAGTGGCCGTTCCCCTGGTCGCGATCGGTGACGTCTCGACGGGTCTCGCCCTGGTGTTTGTCGCCGGGCTGATCTTCCAGGGTCTCGTGGTGGCGGCGATCGCCGTCGTGATCACGATGTGGTACCTCGAGCTGGCCGCTCGCGACGAGACAGAGGTCAGATTGACCCCGAGCTGAGGGTCTCGATCGCGAGACGGGCCGCTTCCTGTTCCGCCTCTTTCTTGGAGCGGCCGCTCCCCCGGCCTATCTCAGCGCCGGCCACCTCGACCCAGGCCTCAAACACCTTCTCGTGGTCAGGCCCTGATCCGTGGCTGCCGTACTCCGGCCTCCGACCGTCCTTAGCCAGGACTTCCTGGAGCCGAGTCTTGTAGTCCTTGATTCCCGGGCTCATCGCCCGATCGCCCACCCGATCTCCCCACAAGCGGTCGATGAGCAACGTCGCCTTCTCGATCCCGCCGTCTAGATAGACCGCGCCGATGACGGCCTCCATTGCATCGGCCAGGATCGAATCCTTCTCCCGACCTCCCGATCGCTCCTCAGCGGTGGCCAGCTCGATGTGGCCACCCAGACCGATGGCCCGCGCCACGTCGGCCAGCGTGGGACGACTGACCAGGGCAGATCGGATCTTCGCCATCTGGCCTTCCGCAAAGTCGGGGTATTCCAGGTACAGCCGATCGGTGACCACCAGCTGGAGGACAGCGTCACCGAGAAACTCGAGCCGTTCGTTGTCGATGCGGGTGAGATCGTCCGCACTGACCGAGCGGTGAGTCAGGGACAGATGGAGCAGGTCGGGGTTGACGAAGACGTAACCGAGCTCGTCCTCGAGAGGGATCACGAGCCCAACTCGACGGCGAGACGCCCCGGCAAGCCCTGATCAGCGCTGTCCCCGGCCAGGACGAGGGCGTTGGCGATGGCCACCCGGCTCGACGCACCGTGGGCGATGACGACCACGCCTTTGACTCCGAGCAGCTGGGCCCCGCCGTATGTCTCCCAATCGAGACGCTGCCGCACCCGGAACAGGGCGGGCATCGCCGCCTCCTGTATCGCCGGATCGAGTGCCGACAATTCCTCGAGGAGGTAGAGGGCAACTATCGAAATCGCGCCCTCGCTGGTCTTGACGACGATGTTGCCGGTGAATCCATCGGTGACGATCACATCGGCGCGGTCGGTGGCGAGGTCGCGGCCCTCGACGTTCCCGATGAAGTTGATGTTGGAGCTATCGAGGAGGTCGTATGCGGCACGCTCCAGGTCACGACCCTTGCCCTTCTCCTCACCGTTGGAGAGGAGCCCAACCCTCGGATGGTCCAGCCCCAGCATCACCTGAACCGCGACCGAGCCCATGATTCCGAATTGGGCCAGCTGCTCGGGCTTTACATCCGGGTTGGCGCCTGAGTCGAGCACCAACGTCGGCGAGCCCGGTGTCGGGAAGAGTGAGGCGATCGAGGGGCGGGATACACCCTTGATCCGCCCGATGATGATTGCCGCCGCCGCCATCGATGCTCCGGTGGATCCGGCCGAGACCAGGCCGTCGGCAGTCCCTTCGGCTACCAGCTTGGCAGCAACGGTGATCGAGGCTCCCGGCTTCTCACGGAGCGAGCGCGCCGGATCGTCGGACATCCCGATGACCTCGGGAGCGTCGACTATCGGAAGCCGGGCGTCGTATTTCGCCAGCTCCATCTCGAGAGCGAGGTGGTCGCCGACGAGTACAACGTCTACGCCACGTTGGGAAGCCTCAACGGCACCAGCGACAGTCTCAGTTGGGGCGTTGTCGCCCCCCATTGCGTCGAGGGCGATGCGTGCCAAGCCTCAGTCTGCCTTTACGACCTCGCGGCCCTTGTAGGTGCCGCATTCACGACAGGCACGATGCGGAAGCTTGGGCTTGCCACATTGATCACAGGCGACGGCAGTCGGCCGGGACACCTTCCAGGCAGCCTTGCGCTGCCGGGTCCGCGAGCGCGACATCTTCTTCTTGGGCACCGCCATCTGCGGGCACTCCTTGATAGGTCAGGAATCGAACAGGTCTCTCAGGACGGCGAAAGGTGAATCGGGATCCTCCCCATGACCGTCGCAGGGTTCCGTATTCAAGTCGGTTCCACACGTTGGGCAAAGTCCCTTGCACTCCGGTTTGCACAACGGAACGATGGGAAGACTCAGTGCCAGCTCGTCTTGAGCCGGCCCTGAGATGTCGACTTCGTCGTCGACGATGCCGTAACCGTCCTCGTCGGCCACCCGGCGGTAGACCTGCTCACCGTCCGCAGTGATGGTTTCTTCCCACTCGGTGAGGCATCTGGTGCAGGTGAGATGGGCGAGGCCCGACACGGTGAAATGTGCCTGGACGGCCTCGATGAGGCCAGTGACCACACCCTCGACCGCCATCGGCCCATCGATGACCGACTCGCCGAGGCGAAGCTGCACGGCTTGCTCGCCTCCGAACGGACGTTGCTTGCCGGGGGCTCCGATCAAATCGTGGATCGGGACCTTGAGGTCGGATGTCATCTCAGATCGGGACGTCGGGGGGCGCCGGGCGAGCGGTGTGCAGCTCATCCCGGGCCGTCTGCACCTGGGTCGTGATCTCAGCGAGGAGACCTTCTACCCGCTGCAGCTTCTTCTCGATCTCGTCCTCGGTCTCGAGCCGGAGACGGCGGGCATCACCTTCGGCGCGTCGCACCAGGAGATTGGCCTCCTCGACGGCCTCGGCAACGATGCTGGAGTCCGAGACCAATTCGTCGGCTTCGTTGCGGGCCCGGTCCACGATCTCCCGGGCCTTCTCGTTGGTGCGGGAGATGAACGCTTCACGCTCCCTCACCATCCAGCGCGCGGCTCGCAGTTCGTCGGGCAACCCTGTCCTGATCTTCTCCAGCAGGCTCAGGAATTGCTCACGGTCGACGATGGCGTTTCCGGAGAGGGGCACCGACTTGGCCTCATGGAGGAAGACAATGAGGTCGTCGACCATGTCCTGGAGGTCGGCGAGCTCGGTTCGACCGGCCATCTCCACGGGATCGGCGGGGATGGTCTCGGTGATGGTTGGTTCCTGAGTCATGACAGGCGCTCCTTGAGTGCTTTCTCGACCACGTCGGGCACCAGCCCGCTCACTGATCCTCCCAGACGCGCCACTTCCTTGACCAATGACGATGATACGAAGCTCCAGTCCTCCTTCGCCGCCATGAAGATCGTCTCCATCCCGGTGAGGTTGCGGTTCATCTGTGCCATCTGCAGCTCGTACTCGTAGTCGCCGACGGTGCGCAGGCCCTTGACCACGACATCGGCGCCGGTTTCTCGTGCGAAATCGACGAGGAGCCCGCTGAAGGTTTCGATCTGGGCTCGGTCACCGAACAGCTCCTCGAAAAGGGATATTCGCTCGGAAGCACTGAAAAGGGCGGCCTTTGATGGATTGTCCACGATTCCGATCACGACCTCATCGAAGCTGGCGATCGCCCTTTCGATCACGTCAACGTGGCCATTGGTAGGAGGATCAAAGCTTCCCGGGCACAGTGCTTTCGTCATGGCGTCTCTGATTCCTTCGCGTACCTGAAGATTCTGGTATCTCCGTAGCGTCTATCGGTGGCAACGGCCCAGGTTACGGGGATCAATGGCTGGTCGTCGGAGTGTCGCCGGGACACCACCACCTCGGCGCGGGAGGCCAGCAAGAGGTCGAGGCGCCCCAATTCGGTGGTCATCACGGTGGTCGGCAGGTCCCAGGGAGGGTCCATGAACACCAGGTCATACCCACCCGTCGGCTTGCCGAGGTAGTCCGAGACGGTGGAGCTGACAATCGTGCCTCCGAGCCCTACCTCGGCGAGGTTGCGACGCAAAGCGGCCAGCGCCTTGGCCCCGTTCTCAACGAAAGTGGCCGTTACCGCGCCACGGGACAGCGCTTCCAGGCCAAACGATCCCGACCCGGCGTAGAGGTCGAGAACCGTTGCGTCCTCCACCCACGAGCCCACGATCGAGAAGACCGCCTCCCGAACCCGGTCGGTGACCGGCCTCGTCCCCTTGGAGTCCGGAGCCACCAGTCTCCGCCCTTTGGCAGCACCAGCGATGATTCGCATCCGGCGACGCTAACCCTCAGCTATGAAACAGCCACTCGACTTCTTCACCGAACATGGAGCGGATCTCCAGAGCAAGCTCCGGATGGTCGGCCAGTTCGGGGTCACGATCCACGAGGGCAAAGGCGTCGTGACGGGCCTCGACTAGTAGCTGGTAGTCCTTGAGGACGTCGGCGAAACGGAGGTCCGCCATCCCTGACTGGCGAGCGCCGAACACGGTGCCGTATCCCCGGATCCTGAGATCCTCCTCCGCGAGGACGAAGCCGTCCGTGGTCGAGGCCATGGCGGCCAGCCTCCTCTCCCCCTCCTCGGTAGTCGGGTCGGCGAGGAGGAGGCACACACCGGGGTGAAGACCCCGTCCCACTCTCCCGCGAAGCTGATGGAGCTGGCTCAGCCCGAATCGGTCGGCGTCCTCGATCACCATCACGGTGGCGTTGGGAACGTCGATTCCGACCTCGATGACCGTGGTCGCGACCAGGACGTCTATCTCTCCGGCCCGGAACTCAGCCATCACCTCGTCCTTCTCCGTCGAGCGCAGCTGCCCGTGGATCAACCCGACCCGGAGGTCGGGCAACAAGGCAGTGAGACGCTCGAACTCGGCGACAGCGGAGGCCGCCTCTATCTTGGGGCTGTCTTCGACGAGCGGACAGACGACGAAAGCCTGCCGACCTTCAGCCACCGCTTCGCCAACCTCGTGCCATGCCAGGGACTCCTGTAACGGCGACAACACCGTCGTCTTCACCGGAGTCCGACCTGGCGGCATCTCGCCGATGATCGACATGTCGAGATCCCCGTAGATAGTCATCGAGAGGGTTCGGGGAATCGGGGTCGCGGTCATGATCAGAAGGTCAGGGTCCACCGAATCGGCCTTCTCCTTGAGCAGCACCCGCTGCGCCACCCCGAAGCGATGCTGCTCGTCAACCACAGCCACCCCGAGTCGTGAAAAGTGGACTCCTTCCTGAATCAGCGCATGAGTGCCCACCAGGATGTCCACCTGGCCATTGGCCACGTCGGCCAGCAGCTGTTCACGGCCGATGTCGTCCCGATAGTTCGCCCGTGCCGTCGATCCTGTGAGCAGCGCCATGTGGACCGCAGGGCCATCTGTGGCGAACAAGCTGGCCATTCCCAGGTCCGACATCGGGCCAAGCGGGTCGGGTGAGAGCCCGGCCTCGGCCAGCAGGGCGGTGACCGACTGATAGTGCTGACCGGCAAGTACCTCAGTCGGCGCCATGATCGCTCCCTGCCACCCGCCCTCCACGCCCTGAAGGAGGCTGGCAACCGCGACCACGGTCTTGCCCGATCCCACCTCGCCCTGGAGCAATCGGTGCATGGGGTGCCCGAGGCGCAGGTCGCCTGAGATCTCCTCCAGCACCCGGATCTGGGCGGCGGTGAGAGTGAATGGCAGACCTCCGAGGAAGCGATCCACCAACTCCCCGGTGGGCTGATGGGCGATCCCGGTCGCGTCCAGAACCTGACGCCGCTTGCGGAGCGCCAGCGTCAGCTCGAGTCGGTAGAGCTCGTCGAAGGCGAGTCGGGCCCGGGCCGGTCCGACCTGATCCATGGTCTCCGGGAAGTGGATGTGCTCGTAGGCCTGATCTCGATCGATGAGGGACAGCCGCTCGAGGGACTCCGCAGGGATCGTGTCCAGGATCGGCGTCGAGCGCTGTAGAGCGTTGTGGATGGCTCGCCGGAGGACGCCCGGTTTGATCTGGCCGATCCGTTGATGGATCGGGACGACGCGCCCGGTGCGCAGCGACTCCAGCGACGAGTCGAGGAAGTCGGCTTGTGGGCTCTTCATCTGGAGCCCACCGTTGAAGGACTCAACCACCCCCGACAGCGCAACCTGGGCACCCTCGACCAGCTGCTTCGCCCTAAACGGCTGGTTGAACCAAACAGCCTTCATCGAGGCGCTGTCGTCGAAGATGATCGCCTCGACGATCATCAGCTTTCGCTTTGGGATGCGTCTCGTCGTCACCGAGCGAACCTCGCCGACCACAGTGACCTCGGTGCCACGAGATGCCTCGGCGATCGACTCGTTCAATGAGCGGTCGATATATCGGCGAGGGACATGATGAAGAAGGTCGGCGACAGTCACGATCCCGGCCTTGGCCAGGACCGGGGTACGACTTCCGCCGAGCGTCTTCACTTCAGCGACATCGACTTCTGTGAGCCGGCTCAGAGTGGCCATACGACCCGGGCAACGGTACAACCGGAGTGGGACTTGGTCGGGTTCGACGCTAATCTGCGCTCCGGTCGCGGCGGCTCACCGGATCCGCCTGACATTCCGACCTTTCCCAGGAGTTCTTAGACATGTCTTATCGCTGCGAGATCTGTGGCAAGGAGCCGAGCTACGGCAAGACCGTCAGCTTCTCCCACAAGCGCAACAACCGTCGGTGGCTGCCCAACATCCAGCGGGTGCGGGTACGTCACGGATCCAACACACGGCGTGCCCGGGTCTGCACCTCGTGCATCCGAGCCGGCAAGGTGGAAAAGGCCTGAAGATGCTGCAGGGTGTGGTCAAGACCTACGACCCTGTGACCGGTGCCGGGATCATCGTTCGTGATGACGACCGTTCCGAGGTCTATCTCCGCCCGGGAGCCCTCCAGGGATCGATCTTCCGAATGCTGCGCCAGGGCCAGCGCCTTGTCTTCGACACCGTCGAGGAGGATGGCCATCAATACGCCATCTCAGTGAGGGTCGGCCAAGAGGGTTACT
>DATDJH010000316.1:0-4034 GCA_036520635.1 Acidimicrobiia bacterium | reverse complement strand
GGTTACCGTCCTCGGTTCTGCGGCTGGAGGCAGATGCCTGCGAGACTGCTCCTGATCCCATGATCCGACTCGAAAACGTCACCAAGGTCTATGAGGGCGGCACCATTGCTGCCCACGACGTCTCATTCGAGATGCAAAAGGGCGAGTTCACTTTCCTCGTGGGCCCTTCCGGATCCGGCAAGTCGACCCTGATCCGGCTCATGCTTCGGGATGAGCCAGTCACTCGGGGCAAGATTTGGGTCGCTGGGAAGGACATCACCACCCTCCCCAAGTGGAAGATCCCGTTTCTGCGGCGCTCGGTGGGGACTGTCTTCCAGGACTACAAGCTTCTTCCCAACAAGACCGTCGGCGAAAACGTTGCCTTCGCCTTGGAGGTCTTGGGACGGCCCCGTTCCGTGATCGGGCCGCAAGTCGAGCAGGTTCTCGACCTGGTCGGGCTCTCCGACAAAGTTGCCCGGTACCCCAAGCAATTGTCCGGTGGCGAGCAGCAACGAGTCTCGGTTGCCCGGGCTTTTGTCAACCGCCCACCAATAATGCTGTGCGATGAGCCGACAGGAAACCTTGACCCGAAGACCTCAGTCGAGATCATGAAGCTCCTCGACCGGATCAACAGAACCGGGACCACGATCGTCATGGCCACACACGACCACGCCATCGTCGACGCCATGCAGCGACGTGTCGTCGCCCTCGACCAAGGCCGCGTGATGAGGGACGAGGAAGCCGGCAAGTATGAGACGGTGCCGGAGTGAGTCGTCTCTTCTTCCTGGTCCGGGAAGCGCTGATCAATCTCCGACGCAACCTCCTCGTAGTCGCCGGCGCGGTCCTTGCCGTATTCATCTCGCTGACCCTGGCGTTTGCAGCTCTGGTCGCCAACGAAGTCCTTCGCACCTGGATCGCCGGCTGGCAAGAGGGTGTCCATGTCATCGCCTTCCTGAACGATGAGGGCGCAAACGGTGTCCCCGCCGGGGCCCACCAAGAGTTGTTAGACGAGGTCTTGACCTGGGAAGAGGTGAAGCAGCCAGATGGAGCCTTCTATGTGAGCAAGGCGCAGGCCTGGGAGGAATACCAGAAGCTCTTCGCTGGTCAAGACGAGCTTCTGGAGATCGACCCCACGGTCCTTCCGGCTTCGATTCGGATCGAGCTTGTCGACATTGCACTCCACGAGTCCGTCGCGTTCAAACTTCGAGAGCAGCAGCAGGTGGTTCGCGAGGTCCGTACCGCGGCCGACGAGATCGAACAGCTGCAAAGCCTGCGAGATGTGGTCAGAGTTCTCGGGATCGGTGCCGCTGTCGTGCTCGGGCTTGCCGCCGTGGTGCTCATCGCCAACACCATCCGGCTCGCCATCTACGCCCGCCGCGATGAGGTCGAGATCATGCGGCTGGTTGGCGCCTCGAACTGGTACATCAGGATCCCGTTCCTGTTGGAGGGAATGATCGAAGGCCTGCTTGGAGCTGCGGCCGCGGTCTTCGTGGTGTGGATTGGCGCCACCCGCCTCTCCGACGCGTTCTCCGGCTTCGGGCTGTTCCGGTTTGAAGTGGACAGCGACTTCTTCCTGCGTTGGGGTCTCATGTTCCTGCTGTTTGGAGCCCTGGCCGGTGTGGTCGGATCGATGCTGGGCCTGAGCCGACACCTGAGGGAGTCGGAAGGGGTTGGCTCCGAAGTGCCCACGGGGACGTTGGAGCGGGTCTGAATGGGCCGCTCGGAGCCGTCCGGGCGTTTCAAGATCATCGCCTCGAATCGTCGGGCGCGTCACAACTACGCGGTGGTGGAGACTTTCGAGGCAGGCGCGGTCCTGTTCGGGTCGGAGGTGAAGTCGTTGCGTGAGGGGCGCATGGATCTCAAGGATTCATACGGATTGGTCCGCGGCGGGGAGATGTTTCTCGTCGGCTCCTACATCGGCCCGTACGAGTTCGCTCGAGAAGGTGGCCACGAGCCGGAGCGCGATCGCAAGCTGCTTCTGCACCGCAGGGAAATCGATCGGATTGCCGGCCAGGTTGCCGAGAAGGGCCTGACACTCGTTCCGCTCCAGGTCTACTTCAAGGAGGGGAAGGTAAAGGTCGAGATCGGCCTCGCCAAGGGCAAGACCTCCTATGACAAGCGACAGACCCTTCGCGACCGGGACCACGACCGCGAGATGGAGCGAGCTTCCTCGCAAGCGAGGCGGAAGTCATAAGTCTCAAGTCGCAGGTCTCAGGCCAGAACTCCGGCTTAAGACTTGAGACTTGGAACCAATCGGGATTGGACAACCGTTCCCGACGGGTAACCTGTCCCTCCCCATGGGGGTGAAACGGTTTCGACGTCGAGTGTTGAAGCGTTGGAAGCGAGCCGGGGTCTCCGGGGCCTCGTCAACAAACCGGAAAAACCAATAAGTGCCGAAGATAACTTCGCACTGGCTGCCTAATTAGGGAGCCCGTCCGCCCGGCCGGCTCCCGCACGGCAGGGATCGGGCGTCGCACTGCGGGACGCTCTCCACGGGATTCCGGGACCGTGGGGCTAAGACAACTCCGGATAGGCACGGGAAAACTCGTCGTCAGAGTTCCCGCCGCCGAAAGCTCGCTGACGACTGCGCTCGGAGATGCCAACGCCGAGGGCTCGACGGACCGGGGTTCGACTCCCCGCACCTCCACCATCTCTACCTACGATCGCGGCGTGGGACTGTCCACGGATCTCGGTTACCAATATCGGGCCCCGAATTGGGCGCAACGCGCGGTCGCCCGAGTCGGGACGACACGGGTCGTATCGGCCATCTCCCGCGTGACGATGCCGGGTTTGGACAGGTTTGTCCTGAGACTCAGCGGTGGAAAGTCCGCTGCCACCACCTGGCTGCTGGGGATTCCGACGCTTTGGCTGACGACCCGTGGTGCCCGCAGTGGGGAGTTGCGCCGAGTGCCCTTGTTTGCCATTCCCATCGACGATGACCTGGCTTTGCTCGGGACCCGATTCGGGTACGAGGCGACTCCGGGCTGGGTCTTCAATATTGAGGCTGATCCCGAGGTCGATGTCTCGTATCGGGGGAGATCGGTCCATGCAGCTGCAAGAGCGGCATTTCCGGAGGAGGAGAGCCGGATTTGGGAACGCGCCGGCCAGATCTATCCCGGCTATCGGTTCTACGCGGACCGTGCCCCGCACCGCCAGATCCGGGTCTTTGTGATCGAATCTCGATGAGTGCGATAGGGTCGCAGCGAGTGGCTTGAGCACGAGGTGACGAATTGGCCGACAAGACACAGTTGATGGTTTGGATCGACCAAGACCTGTGCACCGGTGACGGGATATGTGAGGAGATCACGCCCGACGTGTTTGTGGGCAGAGATGACGGCTTGTGGGTCGTCAAGGAGGAGGCCAAGCATTTCGGCCGGACCGTCCTTTTCGACGGGGTGGAGGGCGAAGGTCACGGCCCGGAGGGCTCCCGAGGTCTCGCCCGGATCCCGGACTCACTTGTCGCCGACGCCATCGAGTCTGCGGAGGAATGCCCGGGGGAATGCATCATGATCGAGCCCTATCGGGAGGATGCGGTTCTCGGATAGAAGGAGCAGGTAGTGGAGCACCAGGACCTACGACCAATCGAGCGAGTGATCGTCCGACTTCACGAGGCCGGTCAGGAGCCGCCCGAGATTTCGCGCCGCGTCGGCAAGAAGCCCGGGACCGTCACCCGGATCATGACCATGATCGACCTGAGGTCTGACTCGCCGATGATCCATGTCGTCGACGATGAGGCTCTCAGACCGGTGGAGAGGGTTGTGATGAAGCTGAGAGCCCGTGGCGAGAGCTACGGCGAGATCGGGATCCGCCTCCGCAAGAGCGGCGAGCAGGTTCGGCGGATCGAGAGTTACGCCCGACTCAAGCTGGAGGCCTGAGCCCGGGATTCCAACCCCGGGCCGGGTACCGTCTCGGGCGTGAGCAACCTCCCCTCGAGGGTCACGGTCACGGAGTCCTCGTCTCGTGATGGGCTCCAATCCCTTGGCGTCGCCATTCCCACGCAGTCGAAGGTCGCCTTGATCGAAGCATTGGCCGGCACCGGACTGCGGTCATTCGAT
>DATDJH010000315.1:0-5268 GCA_036520635.1 Acidimicrobiia bacterium | reverse complement strand
CTACGCGAGGTGGCCGAAGCCGGGTAGCCGACACCAAACTGCCCCTTCTGAACCAACCACCAGTTGCCGATTGATCCTCAATAACCGAGTTCGTCGGCTCGCGGCCGATGACTGCTGAGGAGCACTGATGAAGTTCGTTTTTGGGTACCTCGATGCTGGCTCAGGGAGTCTTCTGCTCCAGATGCTGATCGGTGGGATCGCCGGGTTGGCGGCATATGCCAGGTTCAGGTGGCACTCTGTCAAGGGCTGGTTACAAAAGGCGCCCAAGGCAGACGAGGAGTGACCGGGACAGACCTCCGGCGTCTTGCCAGCAATGGAGGCCAAATGGCAGAGAACGAGGATCGCCCACAACGAGAATCCGGGAGCACCCGCTGGCAGGTGTTCCTCATTCTTGCGATTTCCGCGTTCGGGCCCCTGCAGGTCTGGGTCAACAATCCGGAGTCGCCACCCTTCCTCAGCACCGCCCTTGTCATCGCCGGCCTGACCGGGCTCGGACTGCTGCTTCGACTCGGGCTGGTCAAGGCTGGATGGGAATCGAACGGCGCCACATTCTTCGTGGTGTTCGTGATTGGGGTGATCTTCAACGCAGGCCCGCTCGTTTACACCGTCCCCGGTGGGCGTTGGACCCTCATCGCCTGCGCCTTTCTCCTCGGTGCGATCGCCTACCGGCTGCGCTCGCTTCAAGTCCTCCAGTTTCTCGTGATCTGGGGTGTTGTCGCATTGCTTGTGATGCCGGTTGTCGCCTTCGCCGAGACCTTGGGCTCAGGCCCGGTGACGGTGTCGGTCGGATCGCCCGCCGGATATCAGATCACCAAACACCCCGACGTCGTCGTCGTGGTCGCCGACGCCTACGGATCCGACGAGGTGCTCCAGGAGTCCTACGGGTTCGACAACACCAGCTTTCGAGAAGACCTCGAGGCCATAGGGATGACAAACGGCACCGACGTCCGGGCGAATTTCCCGCTGACTGCCCTCTCGGTCTCTTCTGCGCTCAACCTGGGTTATGCGGTGGGGGAGCAGCATCTTTCCCGCGGAGACCTCCACGTTCTGTACGACATGGTCGGGGGAAACAACACCATGGCGCGGATCCTGAAAGACGCCGGATACCGCCAGACCTACGTCGAGTCGGGCTGGTTCGGTACCAGATGCCGGTCGGAGGTCGATAATTGCGTCAGGGGTCCATGGCCTGACGAAACCTTCTATGACATTGCCCGATCCTCCGTTCTCAGGGGCCTGCCGGGTCTCGAGGATGCGCGGTCATTCAGCCGGGGGGCGCTCCACGCCTTCGATTGGGTGCACGATGAACTGGCCGGGTATCTGACCAACGGTGAGCCGGATCTCATCTACGTGCATTTGATGGCCCCCCATCCGCCCTTCTTCTTGGACTCTTCATGTGAGGCTCGCCCCGACATGGCCCTCGGAGGCTTCACCACCGGCATCCCCGGACTCCCTGATCAGCAGGAACAGGCCCGTCGAGACGGATACGTCGCACAGGTTGAATGCGTGAACGGGGTGCTCACTTCCATGGCTGGGCTCGCCGTGGCTAATGATGCGGTGATCGCCATTTTCGGCGACCACGGTCCCGACGGCACCGCCCAACTCTTCATCGATGGGGACCAGTGGACCGACGAGCAACTCCGTGAGAGGTTTGGTGTGATGTTCGCCGGGTACGGGCCGGGCTGTGACTTCGCCGACATCGGGAGCCTGGTCAATGTTTCCCCTCGAATCATTTCCTGTCTCGCCGATGAGCCGGTCCCGGACTTGCCGAGAAGGGCCTATGTGAGAAACGGCACATGGGACATGACCGAAGTCGATCTGTCGTTAGCCTACGACCAGTGATTCTGGGATCACCGAGCCCCAGCCCAGCACCGTCCTCAAGACGATGTTGAATCGAGCCGATCCGTTTCTGGACCGCCAATGAACAAGCTCTCCGTCCTCATGCCCGTATACAACGAGGCCCGCACCTTGCGGACCATCGTTGGCCGCGTCCTCGATGCTCCGATCGACCTCGAAATCGAGCTCATCTGCGTCGACGACTGCTCGAAGGACAGCTCGCTGGCGATCCTCCACGAACTGGCCGCTGCTGACACACGGATCAAGGTGATCGCCCAACCGGTCAACATGGGCAAGGGCAAGGCGATCCGCACCGCCATCGAGAACATGACCGGCGATATCGGGATCGTCCAGGACGCCGATCTCGAATACGACCCAACCGAGTACCCGAAGATGATCGGCCCCATCCTCGAGGGGAAGGCCGATGCGGTTTACGGGTCCCGTTTCGCGGCCAGCGCCGAGCGCAGGGTCCTCTTCTTCTGGCACGCCATGGGGAACAAGGTGCTCACCGCACTTTCCAATATGGCCAATGACATCAACCTCACCGACATGGAGACTTGCTACAAGGCAGTGAAGGCCGATGTCCTCCACGACCTTCGACTAACCAGCGATCGGTTTGGCATCGAGCCGGAGATCACAGCCCGTCTTGCCCGTTATGGCGCCCGGATCTATGAGGTCCCGATCAGCTATCACGGGCGGACCTACGCCGAAGGCAAGTCGATTGGCTGGCGGGACGGCGTCCAGGCCCTGTGGCTGATCTTCAAATTCCGGTTCATCGACACCAAGTCATCCGAAGACGCGGGGCACACCACTCTGGAAAGCCTCTCGGCTGCCCCGGCAGTGGCCAAGTGGACGATCGAGCAGTTCAGTCCGTATCTAGGCCACAGGGTGTTCGAGGCCGGCTCGGGCATGGGAAATCTGACTGCGCAGCTGCTCGACCGCGAGAGCCTCATCGTGGCGGACATCGACGAGCGCCATCTGCGATCAATCGAAAAGCGATTCGGGCACCTGGAGAACATCAAAGCCGTCCAAGGGGACCTCCAGGATCCGAGCTTCTATGAGGGCCTGCCCGGGGATTTCGACAGTGTCCTCTGTGTCAACGTGCTCGAGCATCTCGACGATCCTGATGTCGCAGTTTCCGAGTTCTACAAGGCGACCAGGTCCGGCGGGAAGGTGTTGATTCTCGTTCCGGCTCACGAGTGGCTGTTCTCGGAAGCGGACACCGCTCTTGGCCATCGCACGAGATACACCGAGGCCAGGCTCCGCGAGCTTCTCGAAGGCGTGGGGTATGTGGTCGAGGACCTGTATCAGTTCAACCGCCTCGGCGTGCTCGGCTGGTACACCAACAAGGTGTTCGGGCGGACCGACATCGCCCCTTGGCAGGCGAAGCTGTTCGCCTTTCTGCTTCCCCTGGCTCGGCTGATCGACGGTCTGACGTTCCTCCCCGGTCTGAGCCTGATCGCAATCGGCAAGAGGCCGTGACCGAGCCCGCCGGATCGGCAGAAGCGGTCGGAGTGGCGGATCCAAAGAAGTCGAGGGCTCGAACCGCAGTCGTGGTCGGCCTCGTCGGGATCGCGCTGGCGTCGTTGATCGCCTTGCGTGTTTGGAACGCCTTCGACCAGGACCTCACGATCTTCGTCGCCTTTGGGGTCGACTCCACCGAGATCAATCAGTACGCCGAGGCCAAACTGGGGCGGGAGGTTGTCAAGCGAGACACCCAGGGCCACGACGGCAAGTTCTTCTTCGTCCAGGCCAACGATCCGTTGGTCCTCTCGCCCGAGGAGAACATCGCTGTGGTCGATCGGCCGCTCTATCGAAGCCAACGGATGCTGTATCCGATCTTGGCCGGGGGAGCGGGGCTGTTCTCGCCGGATGTGATCGTCTGGGCGCTGCTCATCGTCAATCTGATCGCGATCGGAGCCGGCACCTGGGCGGTCGCCCAACTCGCGATGGAGATGGGAGGCTCGCCCTGGTGGGGCCTTGCCTTCGTCCTCAACATCGGGTTCATCAGCGAGATGAACATCGACGGTGCCGGTGTCGTCGCGGCAGCAGCCGCGTTCGGAGCTGTGGCGATGCTCCTCAAGGAGCGCTTGGGGTGGGCGATCGTCCTCCTCACAGTCGCCGTCCTTTCACGGGAGGCGATGTTGATCGCCGCTGCGGGATCGGCCTTCTGGCTGTGGCGCAGAGGGGAGAAGCGAAGCGCGGTCATGGTGGCTGGGATTCCGTTGGCGGCAGTGGCCCTTTGGGCGGTCTACCTCCGGTTGCGGATCGATTTCGACACCGGGCTGTCGGAGGTCCAGGAGATCGGCCTCCCGTTCGCCGGCTTCATCCAGGCTTTCAAGATCTGGGTGGATGACCCGCTCAATCTCATGGCCGGCCTTGCCATCATGCTCCTGCTCTTCATGTTCACCAGAAGGGCTCTGATGTCACGTCACCTCGTGGGGTTGGCCTTTCTCGGCTTCGTCCCTCTGGCCATCCTCTTCACCCGACAGGTGTGGCAGAACTACTTCGACATCACCCGGGCGGTCGCCCCGGTGCTCACCGCCTTCGTGCTCCTGGTGTTTCTCTCCGGGACCGAATCGCAACGAACAGGTGTTCGCCCCGGATCTTGATTACACTGTCGTAACTAACAGCGACACATGGGCGGAGCGTTGTCCACCGACTCGATCCTGATCAGGGGCGCCCGTGAGAACAATCTGAAGAACCTCACGGTCGAACTGCCTCGCAACCAACTCATCGTCTTCACAGGGCTTTCCGGGTCGGGAAAGTCCTCGCTTGCGTTCGACACCATCTACGCCGAGGGCCAGCGCCGCTACGTGGAATCCCTGTCGGCCTACGCCCGCCAGTTCCTCGGCCAGATGGACAAGCCCGATGTCGACTTCATCGAAGGTCTGTCGCCGGCCATTTCGATCGATCAGAAGACGGCATCACGCAACCCTCGTTCGACAGTGGGCACCGTCACCGAAGTCCACGATTACCTCCGCCTTCTCTACGCCCGGATCGGCATCGCCCATTGCCCCAACGACGGGACCCCGGTGGAGCGCCAGACTCCGCAGCAAATCGTTGACCGGATCCTCGAGTTGGAGGAAGGAACCCGGTTCCAGGTCCTGGCCCCAGTGGTCCGGGGACGAAAAGGCGAATACGAAGGTCTTCTCTCCGATCTCGCCAAGCAGGGTTTTGCCAGGGCCCGGATCGACGGCGAGGTCCGGGAGCTCATCGAGGAGATCAAGCTCGACCGCTATTACCAGCACACGATCGAGGTGGTCGTCGATCGTCTGGTTCGCAAGGAGGGGATGGGCCAACGGCTCACTCAGTCCCTGGAGACCGCACTCACCCTCACCGAGGGGGTCGCCGACATCGAGATCGAAGGCGGGCCCACCCTCACTTTCTCCCAGCATCTGGCTTGTCTGAAATGTGGCCTCAGCTTCGAAGATC
>DATDJH010000314.1:0-7687 GCA_036520635.1 Acidimicrobiia bacterium | reverse complement strand
CTGGTCGACGAGGAAGGTCGGAGAGCAATGGGATCGGTCGTGTTCGATCATCACCACCTCGGCCGAAGGCGTGATCCGGGGTATCCACGACCGGATGCCGGTGGCCCTGGTCCCCGATTCCTGGGATGTCTGGATGGACCGCGAGATGCGGGACACCCAGACCGCCCGAAGCCTGGTCCACATGATCGACGCCGATCTGGTCATGGAGCATCAGGTCTCGAAAAAGGTCCACTCGGTCCGCAATAACGGCCCGGATCTTCGGGAGAGGGTGGAGCCGGAAACACTGTTTTGATTCCGGACCAGGTTTACCCTGCCGATCGGTCCGCAACCCTCCCATGAAAACCATCCGCCTCTGCTTGGCCGCGCTGACGATCGTGTCGTGCAGTGCCATCGTTGGCGAGACACCGACCGAGACCAGCGTCGGCACCACACAGACATCCGAACCGACGACCAGCACGCCGGCCAATCGGGAATGTGTGCGGGTGACTGGCGGCACAACCCCAATCGCCACCGGGTCGATCGCCGGAGACGCCCTCTCGATGTCAGGGGAGATCTTCGTGTGTGCAGACGATGTGGTCGTCGTCGGTGAGGACGACGTCAACGAAGTGGCCGCGGCCGCACAGCTCGCCGCTGCCCTCGGAGGACCGCTCCTGCACCCGCACCCCCAGCTCGCCTCCGAGTTGGGGCGACTCAAGCCGATCCGGATCCACCTGATTGGCGACGTGAGCGTCGTCACTCCCCCCGACGCCACCGTCCTCCACCACAGCATCAGCAGCGCCGTCGATGAGACCAAGCTCGCCTTGGGGATCGCTGACGAGCTTCGGCTCCCCTCCACCCCCGACGCCTCGACCATCGTCGAGACCATTGGGGCCATCAACGCCCGAGATCGGGTGGTGCTCCCTCAGACCTCACCGTCCTCAACGACGGTCCCGCCCGAGGGCGCATTCGAGCCAATCCAGATCCTCGAAGGCCTGGCCCATGCGACCGAAGCATCCACGATCTGGCTCATGGACGCGGCAAATCCGGTGGCTCTGCTGTCAGCGGCTGGCACCGGTAGAGCCGTCGGAGCTGGCGTGGTCGCCTACGACCCGGCTGACATCCTCGGTCACCCCGAAGTCGGCGCCGCCCTCGCCGGCAAGGCTGCGGAGTCGATCCGCTACATGGGCACCGCACCTGAGGCCGACCCCTGGGAGCTCGCCGTACTCGTCAAAGGCCAGCAGGTTCCGGGAGGCGGCTTCCTCATCTACCCCGAAGGCCAGCCCCGGCGCTATGTCGCCTTCTACGGGCACCCCGAGACGACAGGGCTGGGTGTCCTCGGTCACCAGGGACCGGAGGACACTTTGGCCCGGATGCAGCCTTTCCTCGAGGAGTACGCAGCCGACGGCTATCAGATAATCCCCACCTTCGAGATGATCGCCAGCGTCGCCAGCGCCAAAGCCACCGACGACGGCGACTACAGCTTCGAATGGCCGATCTCCACCTTCGATGCGTGGATTGAGGTCGCCCGAGAAAACGACGTCTACGTCGTGCTCGACCTGCAACCGGGCCGGGAGGATTTCCTCACCCAGGCCAAGCAGTACGAAGAACTTCTGAAATTGCCGTTCGTCGGTCTCGCCCTCGACCCCGAATGGCGGATCAAGGACGACCAAGTCCACTTGGTCCAGACCGGCCAGGTCACCGCCGCCGAGGTGAACACCGTGGTCGATTGGCTCGGCGACCTGGTTCGCGACAACTCGCTTCCCCAGAAGATGCTCCTCATCCAACAGTTCCAGAGCCGGATGATCGTGGACCGGGAGACGCTGAAGGCGCGACCGGAACTGCAACTCGTGATCCAGATGGATGGCCAAGGACCGACCGCGACCAAGGACGACACCTACGGGTTCCTCACCGAAGGCACCGAAGACGCCCCCTGGCGATGGGGCTGGAAGAACTTCTTCACGATGGACCCAGAAACCCCCACCCCCGAATACACCATCGCCCAGGTGCCCACCCCGGTCTTTGTGTCCTACCAATGAGCCTTACCATCCATCCCCGATGACCAAGTTCGCCTATTTCTGCGGCCACGAGCAGTGGCAGCCCGAAGTCTTGGTTGAGCACGCCCGCATCGCCGAGGACGCGGGGTTCGACATGGTGGTTGTGTCCGAGCATTTCCATCCCTGGGTCGACGACTTCTCGGCCTCAGGCTTCGCCTTCTCGACGATCGGGGCGATGGCCGCCGCCACCCAGCACATCGAATTCGCGACCGGTGTGACCACTCCTCTGTTTCGATATCACCCCGGAGTGGTGGCCCAGGCTGCGGCCACCCTCGACCGTCTCTCCGGGGGCCGCTTCACCCTCGGGGTCGGTACCGGCGAGAACATCAACGAAGGTCCCCTCGGGTACGACTTCCCCAACTACGCCGAGCGCAATGCGCGTATGACCGAGTCACTCGAGATCATGCGTCGACTCCTCGACGGGGAGAAGCTGACCTTCGATGGCGAGTACTACCGGACCGATCGGGCCAAGCTCTACTCACCGCCTCTCGGAGCGGTTCCGATTCTGATGGCGGCCGGCGGGCCCAAGTCGGCAACCCTGGCCGGAGAGCGGGCGCAGGGTGTGATCGCCTCGGTCAAAGACCCGGCGGAGACAATCGAGAACGTGGTGACCCCGATGCAGGAGGCGGCGCGGGCGGCCGAACGTCCCGACCCGATCCTCCTCGCAACCCGATGGACGATCCTCGCGGCCAACGAAGAGGAGGCCTGGCAGGCGCTCTACTCATGGCGGGGGCTAAGGGCTCCCGGCCGGTTGGAGGCAGTTGACCCGGCCGACCTGAGAGCCATGGCCGACGCCATGCCCCGCGAAGAGATCCTCGGTCGTTACACGATGGTGCATTCCCACGAGGACATCTTCTCGGCCTATCGCCCGTTGGTTGAAGACCTGAATGCAGACATCGTCACCTTTCAGATGGCTTCGCTCGACCAGCCCAATCTCATCAGGCTCCTCGGCAGCGATGTCCTCCCCCGATTGCGGCAACTCTGACCGGGATCAGCCAACCCGGGTTATCAGTTCGACCAATTTCAGTACGTTCTGCCTTGCCTCTGGGTTGAGGGTCTCGTCCGAAGCCGCCAGGAGCAACGAGGGCACCACCTCCTGGAGGGCGGCCAGGATCACAGCGTTGTCGCCGGTCGGGGTGTCCACCAAGATCTCAACCGGCGATATCAGCCGATCGGCAAGCCCGGCTCCAAACGACGCGAACAAGTCGACCCGATGTCCGTCCATCTCCTGAGTGACCAGGTGCCGGGCGTTGCCCGAGTCGGGAGTGACGTTGACCAGGTGGAACTCCACCCCCGAGTTGGTGGCAGGTCCGGCATCGTCGACGGCGATCTCACCCGACAGCACCTCCCCGAAGCCCTGGGCGAATCCGCTCCAGAAGTTGGCGGCTATTGCCTCGTCGCCGGTTTCGAGCGCATCGGCGACTTCAGCCGAGTTCGCCCCTTCGGCCAGGGAAGCCAAGGCGGCATGGTCGGGCACCGCCAGCGAGCTTGCTGCGGCGAAGTCACCGTCGACGAGAAGGGCGTGCAGCTCCTCGACCGCCTCGACGGCAGAGGAGGCGCCCGGGCCTCGCGTGATCGTGGTGTTTGCACTCTCTGTACCCCGGCAGGCGACAGCCGCTACCACCAGCAAAACAAGGGCGACCCGCCTACGCATCCTCAGAGACCAGATCCGGGATGCGCCCGGTGCGGAAGAGAGCGCTCCGCTTGGCGCGATCGGTGAGGCCAGTCGCAAACCAAAGCCAGGTCAGATAGGCCAGCCCCACCGCGTCGAGGAGCCACCTCCATGGGTCGTGCAGGGCCCGTTCCCAGGCCGATGCCCAATAGGGCATGACGCCCGGGGCGACATCCCACCCGAAGAACGGCCAGAACAGGATCTCGGGCTCGGTCCACATCCCGTCGAGCAGCAGGTGGAACAGCCAGCCGACGCCGACGGCCATGAAGGCGCGCCGCCTCCTCCCCCGCCGTGTCGCGAGCAGGACGACCGTCATGTACAGCGTGGGGAGCAGCAGGGTGTGGAAGTAGAGCTCGCCGGTCGAGAATCGCTCGGGAAGGAAGACAGTCCCTACGAGAAGATCGACCAAGTCGGGGAGGACTGCCCCGAACAGGAGAAATCGGACATCCACCTTCGGGTCTCGAAATATCCATCTGAACAGCCACAGGGTTGCCCCTGCGTGCCAGAAGAGCATTGCTCAGGGAACCAGGATCCGACGGCAGTGGACGCACCGCGGGATCTCGGCGTCGAGGGCTTCGGCGGCTTCGGCAGCGGAGAGCGCCATGTGACATCCACCGCAGACACCGTGTTCGAATCGTCCGATGGCGACGCCTTCCTTCGAGAGGCGCAGCTTCTCGTACATCTCGAGGAGGTCGGGCGGAATTGGGACGATCGCATCCTTCTTTCGCTCCTCCTTGCGAGCCAGTTCGGCGTCGATCTGCTTCCACTCTGCCTTGATCACCTTTTCCAGGGATTCCTTCTCGGAGGTCAGCAACCCGATCTCGTCGGTGAGTTTTTGGGCCGCATCCCGTGCCGGATCGAGGTCGTCGAGCAGAGCGAGGACCCGTTCCTCCATCGCCGACTTCTGACCTTTCAGGCTCTGCACCTCGAGACGCATGTATTCGGTCTCCCGGGCGCTCATCCCGCCCGCATAGAGCCTGGTCTCATGCTCGGTGAGCTTGCTCTCCAACATCTCCAACTCGCCCTCGCTCTTGTCGAAGTCGAGCTCCATCGTCTTCAGGATGTCAGAGGCCTCGACGAGCTCCTTCTCCAGGGCAGCCTGCTTCTCGTGGGCCTGTCGATAAGCGTCGAGCTCAGGCAATGACTTGCGCTTGTCGAGGAGTCGGTCGATCTGGAGATCAAGGTCCTGCACGTCGAGTAAGTCGGCGAGGCTCGTGATCTCCATGAAGGCCGGAGGGTAGCGGTGGCTCAAACCCAAGTCTGCGGGTCGAGTTGGGTCAGATCGACCATTTCGACTCCGACCTGGGAGCGGATCATCTCGAGTAACGAGGTCATGCCAGGGCGCTCGGTGGCGATGTGCCCGGGGTCGATCACGGACAGACCGGCGTCCAGGGCTCCTACCGCCTTGTGATGGCCGACATCTCCGGTGACGAGCACGTCGGCGAGAGCCGCAGCCTGATCGATGAAGTCCGAGCCGGAACCAGGGACGACCGCCACTCGGCTCACCTGCGCGTCGAGATCTCCAGAGACCCGGGGCCAGGTCGTCCCCAGGACTTTGGCTACCAACTCCGCCAGATCGCGAAGACTCCCCTGGTAGGCCCCAACCCGGCCGATGTCGGGCAGCCTTTGCTCTTCGTCGGCGCCGAACGGGACCGGCGTCGTTAGGCCGAGGGCCTGAGCAAGGGAATCGGCGGCCCCGCCGGGTGCGGCGTCGAAGTCGGTGTGAGCCACCACCACATTGACCCGGGCCCGAACCAGGCGGACGGCGCGGGCAATCGGCGAGCGACCTTCGATCAGCTGGTTGGTGGGCGTGAACAAGAGGGGGTGGTAGCTGATAAGGAGGTCGATCGGTGCGGCCTCGATGGCCGAGACCACATCCTCGGTCACCTCGTGGCAGACGCCAATCTTTTCCACTGATGCCCCCGGATCTCCGATCTGCAGACCGACCGGGTCCCAGGCCGCAGCTGTCTCGGGGCGGATGACTTCAGCAAGCGAGGCCAAAACGTCGGCAACGGTGGTCACAAGTGAATGGTAGGTGTTGGCACACTTGCAGCAGGTTGGCTCGGGCGACGGGAGTTGGCACCCGCTTCCTATCCTCACGTGCCCATGGACCTCGCCGCCCCCCTCGCCTTCCAGCCACCGGATGGGTGGGAAAAGGTGGTCGTCATCGACTCCCACACCGGCGGTGAGCCGTTCCGGATCGTGGTTTCAGGCGTCCCCCAGCCCGTGGGCGACACCGTCCTCGAACGTCGCCGCGACGCCGAATCTCATCTCGACCATCTGCGTCGGATCCTGATGTGGGAGCCGAGAGGGCACTCGGACATGTATGGAGCGTTGATCGGGTCACCAACGGCTGAGGACAGCGACCTGTCCGTGCTCTTCATGCACAACGAGGGCTTCTCGACCATGTGCGGCCACGGGATCATCGCACTGACCAAGGTCGCCCTCGACACCGGCATCCTCCCCATCTCCGGCCCCGAGACCACGATTCGCATCGACACCCCGGCGGGTCAGGTGACGGCGACGGCGAGTGTGTCCGACGGTGCAGTCGACCGGGTTCGCTTCCGCAATGTCCCGTCGTTTGTCCTCGAGCTCGACGCCACCGTGGAGGTGCCCGACCTCGGTGCTGTGGCCTACGACCTTGCCTTTGGCGGCGGGTTCTATGCCTACGTCGATGTCGATCAGGTCGGCCTGACCTGCACACCCGCCGACGCCTCTGGATTGATCGAGATCGGGCGCAGGATCAAGAAGGCGGTAATCGGCTCCCGAGAAATGCATCACCCGGTAGAGGAGGAACTGAGCTTTCTGTACGGCGTGATTTTCGTGGGGCCTGCGGAGGACCCGGCCAACCACTCCCGCAACGTCTGCATCTTCGCCGAGGCCGAGTTGGACCGCTCACCGACGGGGACCGGGGTCAGCGGCCGCCTCGCCATCCACTACGCCCGGGGCGACATCGGGATCAACGAGCCGATTGTCGTGGAGAGCATCGTGGGGAGCACGTTCACCGGCACTGTGGTCGAAGCAGTCGAATTCGCCGGTCACCCGGCGATCATCCCCGAGATCGAGGGTCGGGCCCACATCCTCGGCCGCAGCGAGCACTGGATCTATCCCGACGACCATCTTGGCGAGGGGTTCCTTCTCAAGTGACAGCTCACCCATGAACCAGAATTGCCCACGATGAAGGACGAGGCACGACCTGACAACGCCGACTACGACCACGGCGGGCCCAAACATCGAGGTTTCAGCCTCAACGGGGAAATGCACGGGGCATGGGAGTTCTACCGCCGTGACGGCAGCGTGATGCGAAGCGGACTATTCGACGAGGGCAAGCAGGTCGGGATCTGGCGGACCTACGATCGATCAGGAGCGGTCGTCAAGGAGACGGTGTTTCCACCAGCGAGCACATGACGAATGGCCGACGCCAGATTGGGAACTGCGTGGGCGCAGCGCGCCGTTTTACGCACATGAGAATTTCAGCCGTGGTCATTGCATTGATGCTGACCGCCTGTGCGACGGCCGGGCCTTCAACCGACTCGTCGCCCACGGCCTCGCTGCCTGACACGATGGGTCCCACCACCTCAGCCCCGGCAACCACGGCGACGAGCATTCCGCCAACGTCGACGACCATGCCGTCGACGACAACGGTTGCGCCGTCCACCACTTCGACCGAATCGTGTCAGCCGTTCGGGGCCACATCCGGCGTCGATGTCGACTTTCCCGAATCCCTCAGCTCACTGATCGGCAAGGACATTCGAACCGGGGCCCAAACCTGCTCCGAGCGGGTTGTGATCGAACTTCAGCCCAGCGAGATACCGACCTCAGCGGGGTTCCCCGGGTACTTCGTCCGCTATGCGACCGGGCCGGTCACCGAGAGCCCGAGCGACCTTCCGGTGACCATCGAAGGCAACGAAGTTCTGCTCGTCTCGATCGGTTCGTGGATGACTTTCGAGGACACCGGCTACACCGGCCCGAGCCAAGTCTT
>DATDJH010000313.1:0-3040 GCA_036520635.1 Acidimicrobiia bacterium | reverse complement strand
GAGCCTTTCGTGGTCCAGGACCTGACAGCCACCGGGGTGAATATCGTCGATCCCCAGCTGCTGGAGTTGTTCACTTTGGGGGACCGGGACGACCCATTGCACAACCTGTTCTTGCTTTTCGACGAGTTGTTCGCCACGGTCGGCGAGTCCCCGCCTCTCGGTGACGGCCTCCCAGCGGGAACCTTTCCCGGTGGGGCGCCGGCAACCGAGATCATCCTTCCCTTCGAATCGACCAGCTACCGATACGAGAACGACGAGTACGTCCGTTACGACGAAGACGCGCAATTCGAGGTTCTGGATGCCATCGGTGGCAGCGCTTCACCCCTGTCACACGACACGGTCGTGGTCCTCTTTGTGGCGGAGCGGTCGGCCGGGTACGTGGACAGCAACGAGGTGCCGGTGAGCACATTCGACGTCATCGGCCTTGGCGACCTCCTGGTATTCGACGACGGCGAGGTCGTCCAGGGGACCTGGGTGCGTGGCGCTCTCGAAGACGGATATCGCTTCTTCGATGCTGGCGGGAACTCATTCGGCCTACCTGAGGGACGGATCTACATGGCTCTGGTCCCTCGGGGTGCCGAGGTTGGGTATTGATTTAGAACTGGTTCAGCGGCTCACCGGTGTCGGACCGCACCCTGGTCCCGCAGTATTGGCAGATGTCAAGGCCAAAGGCCACCTTGGATTGGCACGAAGGGCATTGCAGCAGGCGGGATCCTCCATGACCATCGGCGCGGTCGAATTCCTCCAGCCTGGCAATAAGCTGCTCCGAGTTGAGCCCCAGGCGTTCCAACAGGGACGACAATGCTGCAACGATCAGTGCCAGCTCATCGAGGTTCTTTTCGAGGTCCTCGATCCGCGTGGTAGGACTCAATCCTTCGCCTGAGAGGCCCCGAGAGGCCGACGGAGGCGGTGGGGACGGTTGCTTACCCATGCTGTATCCGACAACGAACTCGAGCATGGGGTAGATATCGGCGTCTTTTCAGGCCGACTCAAGCCATGCCGGACCGGTTCCAACCGAATCCCACATCCCGTACTCTTGAGTCGAGTGACCACCGGAACACACACGATGAATGAGGATCTACCCCCAATCCTCGATGCAGCCCAGGTGGCGGAGTTGTTGGGGATGAATGTCCAGATGGTGCGGCGATACGCCCGTGAGGGTCGTCTTCCTGCGTACAAGCTCCCCGGCGGCCGAACCTTCAAGTTCTTCAGGGACGAGATCTTCGAATGGGTTCGCTCCCATCCGGTCATCTCCGATGTCAACACCGAGATCGGATCAGCGCCACACGGTGAGTCCAAGTAGAAGGAGAGGGAGCTGAAACTCCCTCTCCTCCGTCATCGATAATGCGGATCAGACGTCGATCGGGATCAGCACCCTGTCGATTCCGTGCCAGATTCCGTTACTTGCGTAGTTGTTCAGGTCCCATCGAATCAGGCGTGGATTGCGGAGATCGGGGTCGTTGTCGATCAGATCGACCTTGTTCCATCTCCGACTCCTGACGTCGACTTCGAAGCTGGCGCCCATGATCGAAGTCAACTCGGCGCCATCTGAGCGGAGAGCGGTCCTGGAAGTGATCTTCCCTGGGACCACGTGATACTCGACGATGGCGTTGACTAACGCCAGGTCTCCCCCCACAGCCGTCAGCAGCGCGGGAATGATGTCCGCTTCTTTCTTGATCCATTGACCGGTGAGGTCGTGGGCCAGGCGTCTGAAGGCTCGGTCGTTGGGCAGGAAAGCCGTCAGCTCCGCATTGGGATCCGCAGCTGTCCCGAGCTGGGTGCTGACCCCGCTCTCGAGTATCGCTTTCACGATCTCGCCGATGACGTCGTAGTCAGACCACCTTCGGTCGAACCGACCGTCGGCGTCTTTGAGAATCTGCTCGGCGAGAGTGGACTTTCCGCCCTTTGGGCCGCTCGTGGCCGACACCGGCAGGGCAAAGGCCCCGGCGATCAAGGCAGCCATGAGGGCAATCGATATGGCACGGCGCATGTGTACTCCTTCTTGTGGGGTGCGCCGGTTGATTCGGTGCGCTCGAGGTTCTGGATGACCGATATGCCTCAGCCAGGCTGACAGACGCCGCACAATGCGAAGTGTTGAGGCTGTCTGACCAGGAGATCGCTGGGACCCGGATGTGACATCGGCCCTTTTCTTCACGTGGTTTTTTGCCGCCACTCTGTGGACGGTCAATGCTTTGCGGCGCCCGGTTCCGCCCGGGCGCCGGTTCCCGCCGATGTGGCTCGCAGGGATGGTCGTCTCCGAGTTGGCGCCCTGGCTTCTTCTGGTGCGGGCCCTCATTGCGTGGGCGTTCATGGCCCTTTGCGCGCTGGACGTCACGATCGGTCGGCTCGGACTGGGTCTGTTTGTAGTTTCCGAGATCGGCCTCCTCCCGCTGATGGTGAGGACACTGCGGTCGTCTACGGAAGTGGGGGGCGCAGCTTCACTGATCGGGCTGTTTCGAATCGGCTCCCGGCTCCCGAGCGGAGTCGTCAAGACAGCCGACCTTCCATACGCGCCAGAACTGACCCTGGACGTCTACCGCAGGCCGGAAACGACCGATGCCCCCACGTTGATATATGCCCATCCCGGGTCATGGATGCGAGGCGGACCCGGAAGGCAGGCGCAGCCGCTGATCCACGAATTGGCCGCCGCGGGTTGGGTAGTCCTCGACATTCACTACCCGCTCTCGCCCGACGCCACGTTCCCCGAGCACCTGATCGGCGTGAAGAGGGCAATCGCCTGGGCCAAGAGCGAGGGTGTCGCGATGGGGGTGGATCCGAGCCGGGTGGCAATCGCCGGCGGGTCCTCGGGGGCGCATCTCGCCGCGCTCGCCGCGCTCACGTGGGACTACCCCGACCTGCAACCTGGCTTCGAGGAGGCGGACACCTCGGTGATCGCATGTGTCCCTCACTACGGGATCTACGACTTGTTGGTGAGGAATGCCACTCGCTACGACTGGCCGTTCGTCTCCCGCTATGTGCTCAAGGCCCGACCCGAGGAAGCCCCGGAGTTGTACCGCCTGGGCTCGCCGATCGATCTGGT
>DATDJH010000312.1:0-3280 GCA_036520635.1 Acidimicrobiia bacterium | reverse complement strand
GAGGATGCTTCTAGACCCCGAGGTGCGGCATTCCAGGGTTGCGGTTGAACTGCTCCTCCACTCCCAATTCAAGGAATTCGGGAGCTCAGGCCGGGTCTATGACCGGGACACCATGATCAAGATGATGAACCGGGAGACCTCAGGGCAGATCACGATTCGGGACTTCGATGCCCGGATGCTGTCACCGGACGTCTGCCTGGTCACCTATCGCTCGGTTGGAGAAAGCCAGGAGGCCCGGAGGAGCTCGGTTTGGGTTAGGGACGAGGGTCGCTGGCAAGTGATCTTCCATCAAGGCACCAAGATCCCGGGACGTCTCTCCCAGGGCTGAGCCTGCTGACGGAATCGCAGGAGAACTGAGGTCGCGGCGCCGGTGAGGCGATTCGAACTGCTCATGGTTTTCGGCGCTCTGTTTGCCGTCGGCTGGCCCGCAGTTTTCGGAGTCCGCACCCGACGGGGAATCGTGGCCCTCGTCCTCCTCGTGTTGTTTGTCGTCCACTGGCGCGTCGAGGGCCTTCGCTGGCAGATGCTGCCGCTCTACGGAGTCTGTCTTGGCCTTGCGATTGGCGACATCATCGTCGTTGAGCGTCGATTGGATTGGACGAGCCGGATTGCCCGGGGGATCTTCGGTGTCGCGGGTGTTGGGCTGGCGGCGATCCTGCCCCTGGTGCTTCCGGTGCCCGAGCTTCCCTTGCCATCAGGTCCTGAGGCCATCGGGACGCTGACCTTCGATCTAGTAGACGCGGAACGAGAGGAGACCTATGGACCGGCCCCCGGTGGGCCGCGCAAGCTGAGAGTCCAGGTTTGGTATCCGGCTGAATCCTCGGATGAGGTCGACCCGACAGCGTGGGCCGAGGACTGGGACGTGGTGGCACCGGCCCTCTCGGAATTGCTCGGCTATCCGGGCTGGTTCCTCAACTACACGCGATACACGCCTTCACACGCAACGGTGTCTCTGCCTGTGGCCGAAGGCACCTTTCCGATCGTGATCTACAGCCACGGTTGGAACGGTTTCCGAGCGATCACCGTGAATCAGATCGAGAACCTGGTCAGCCATGGCTACGTCGTCATCGCCCCCGACCACACATACTCGGCTGTGACTACCCGTTTCGAGAATGGCGATGTGGTGCCGTACGACCCGGAGGCCCTGCCTGAGGAGGCAGATGTCAGCGAGGAGGAATATGCCGAGGCCAGCGGCAACCTGATGAACGTCTACGTGGCAGACCTGACCTCGATCCTGAACGCCCTCGATCTGGGAGAAGACGGCCCGTTCGGGGCCCTCGCCACCAGCGCAGACTTGAGCAAGATCGGGATTTACGGCAACTCGATCGGGGGTGGGGCGGCAGTTGAGGTTTGTCTCCTCGACGAGCGTTGCGACGCCGTGCTCGGCCTCGATCCCTGGGTCGAGCCGATCCCGGATCGCACGATTTCGGCATCCGCCACCCGTCCCGCCCTGTTCATGCGGTCGGATGAGTGGCAGGCCAACGAGAACGACGCCGTGCTCCGGGGGATCGCTGAGCGCAGTGAGAATGTGACCTATTGGATTGGTGTCGATGGCACCGTCCAGAACGACTTCACCGTCGCTCCTCTCTGGTCTCCCATCAGCGAGCAGTTGGGGCTAACCGGCACCATCCCGGCGGGAAGGGTGATCCCGATCGTCGACCGCTACGTCCTCGGGTTCTTTGATGTCTTCTTGTTGGAGACGGGGTCGGCGGCCCTCGACACCGCCAGCTTCGAAGAGGTCACGGTCGAGGTGATCCGCCCCGACTGATAGCGATCGCGGGCTTAGCTGTCGGGGCGCTGCTGGGTGTCGCCGGTGACCTGCTGACCGGGCTTCTCGCCTCTTTTGATGGCGTCGATGGTCGCACCAAGGGTCAGCGCGTCGGCCTGGCCGATGATCTTTCCGACGACCGTCCCCTCGGGGTCGATGAAGAAGGTCTCGGGGATCCCATATACGCCGTAGGCGATGGCAGTCCGGCTTCCGGGATCGGCCAGGTAGCTGGTGGCTTCCGAAGTCCCTGCCTCGGCGAGATACTGCAAGGACTGTTCGGGCTGCTCTTGATAGGCGATCTGGACGAAGCTCACGTCATCCCCGGCGAACGAGTCCGAGGTTGCCACCAGGTCGCTGTGCTCATTGCGGCACTCGAGACACCAGGATGCAAAGAAGTTGACCACGACGATGTCACCGCTCAGGTCGGCAAGTGCAAGTCGGCCTGTCCCGTCGAGGGTCTCCAGGTCGAAGTCGGGTGCAGGCTGCCCGATCAATGGGGAGTCGACCAGCCCCGGGTCGGTTCCGAACCGGGAGGCAAGGACGACTGCGAGGACAACGGTGACCGCGATCACACCGATTCCGACCCACCTCAGCAGGCGCCCGTTCATGCGCAAGCCTCGCCGGCGGTCGCCTGCTCGAGGTCTGCCTCGATTTCGGTTCGTGACTCGACGGGCAGAGAGGGGTTGGCGAGGACCTCGTCGAAGAGGGCGATGGCCGCCTCGGTGTCCCCGGCTCCGCACCACTGGACCCGCCCTTTCAGGTAGAGGGCGACGGGCGCGTCAGGCTCGATGGTGAGGGCCTGGTCGAGGAGGTTGAGAGCGGTGTCTACCTCGCCGTTGCCCTCGAAGGCCATCCATCCGAGACGGGTGAGGGCGGCGGCAGCCTCGGTGCTGGTCGCCGTCTCACTCTGCGCGACCGCCAGGTAGTGAGGGAAGGCCGCCCGGTAGTCGCCTTCCTCGTAGTAGCGCTCGGCAAGGGCCATCCGCATCCCGTTGATCTGCGGGTTGTCGAGGTTGGCAGCGATCACGGCCTCCATGGTCTCGTTGCTGACCTCTGAGAGGTCTTGGGCACCGAGATCGGCAACTCCCTCAGTGGGCCCTTCACGCTCCTGGAGGAAGTTCCCGGCCACACCGACGATCACCGCGAACATCGCCACCAGAAGGACACCCCCAATGACCAGACGCCTCTTGCTCCTCGGCTCGGCACCCACATCTTCACTCGAGCCGGGGTGGCTCCGCCACCAGAGGATGACGGTGATTCCCCCGGCGATCGCGGCGAGCGGTGCGATCCAGAGCCAGAGGGTCGCCCCGGATGCCGGCGGGTCAAGGAGCACGGCCCCGCTGTAGGAGGAGAGAAGCTGCTCGATGATCAGGTCATCGGTTGCTCCCTGGGCCACCTCTTCGGTGATCAGGGCCATCATGTCCAGCGCCATTTGCGACGGTGAGTCGGCTATCGATTCGCCCTGGCACACCGGGCATCGGACCCGGGCGCCGATCGCCTGGGCACGGTCGA
>DATDJH010000311.1:0-2484 GCA_036520635.1 Acidimicrobiia bacterium | reverse complement strand
TGTCTCAGGAGATCGGCTTCCCTGTCGACTGACAGGCGAATCGATCTCAGATGACGCGCCTCGAGACCTTGATCCATCAGACGCTTGGCTTCGAGGGCGACCACTCCCGCTTCGACCGGGAACACGTCCGACTCTCCGATGAGCCGCACCACGCCGGCCGCCACCAACTCGTCCAGCTGTCGCGAGGAAAGCCCAGACCGCTTCAGGACATCATCCCGCCCCAGCGGAGCCGAGTCGTCGTTGTGGCGCGGCTCCGGATGCCGGCTCGTTACCGACTCCTCTCCTCGCTCCCACAACGTGAGCTTGGACTTGATCACCTTGAGCGGCAGGAAGTGATCGCGTTGCTGTTGCAGGATGAACCGCAATCGGGCGAGATCTCGGCTGTCGAACTGGCGATAGCCGCTGTCGGATCGCCCGGGATCGATCAGCCCCTGGGATTCGAGGAAGCGGATCTTGGAGACGGACACGTCGGGAAAGTCATCACGGAGGAGGTTGATCACCTCGCCGATGCTCATCGAATCCTGTTCAGGCATCGCCGTGTGCGACGAGAAAGTGAAAACGCCCGACCACGACCTCGTCGCCGGCCCTGAGTTGGGCTTCGTCGACTCTGGCGTCGTTGACGTAGGTCCCGTTGGTGGAACCGCTGTCTTCGACCACGAGCTTTCCCTCACCCAGGAGGAAGCGGCAATGCTGGCGGGAGATCGTGACGTCATTGAGGAAGATATCGCTCTCAGGATGTCGGCCGACAGTGGTATTTCCCGGTGACAGGACGTAAGTCATCCCGGTCTGGGGCCCGCGCTCGATCACCAGGGCGAAGCCAGCGAAACCTTCGACGCTGCTGGCCTCTTCGCGGCTGAGCGGATGGTCGCCTCGATCCTGGATCGGGACGTAGACGACGGTTGGATCGCTCTCGACCTCAACTTGAGGGTCGGGTTGGCCCGGGGCGCGTTGGCTGTCCTCGGTCATGAACGCAGATGATAGGGAGTGCCCAGCGTTGCGCCGGGACTCAAGTCATTCCGTCAGTTCGCGATAGTGACTGGCGTCGAGAAAGCTCGTGATATCGAAAGCCTCGCCGACTTCCATCTCCACAAACCAGGCTTCGTCGTACGGGCTTTGGTTGACCAGTTCGGGGGCGCTCACCAGGGCCGAGTTGACTGCGGTGATCTGGCCCGAAAAGGGGGCGTAGACCTCCCCCACCGACTTGGTGCTCTCCACCTCGACCAGGATGTCGTCCTTGGCGACCAATGCCCCAACGTCGGGCAACTCCACGAAAACCACGTCCCCCAACTGGTCCTGGGCGTAGTCGGTGATCCCGAGTCGCACGGTGGTGTCACTGACGCGACGAATCCACTCGTGGTCTTCGGTGTACAGAAGATCATCGGGTATCTGCATCAGACCTCCACTGGACCGGTTGGCGACTTTAACGCTGCGAGGCGGCGTCGACTGTCCCCGATGTAGAGGATCGCCACGTACCAGTAGAGGGCGAGGCCGATGATGGCCGCGATCCACGATGCCGGGAGCAGGAGCCACTCGAGGAAGCCGGCGGCGGCCAGATAGAACCCGGGAACGGCCCCGTAGAGGAGGAAGGTTGCGAGCTTGCCGGCGTAGCGAACGTCGACTGTGCCCCCTCCACGAGCGGCGAGATAGAGCGCCACTCCCCCGACCAATACTTCTCTGGCGATGAGAAGCACCCCGACGACGACGGGGAGCACGCCGACGATGAGCCCGCCGATGACCGCCGAGGCGATCATCAGCCGGTCGGCTACCGGGTCGAGGATCTTTCCGAGGTTGCTTACCTGGTTGAGACGCCGAGCCAGATAGCCGTCGATCCAATCGGTCCATCCGATGATGAAGACGAGCCAGGCCGCCGCTTCGATGTTGTCCTCGACCAGGAGCAACCACCAGAACACTCCCACTCCCAGGAGACGGATGAAGGACACCAGGTTGGGGATGGTGAAGACGCGGTTGGTGCTGACAGCCTCGGTCACCGGGACGAGGCTAACTCCGGAACAGATTGGCTATTGGCCGGGTGTCAGGTCGGTGAGCCCGCCGAGCCTGCCTTGGATCCCGCCGAGGACGTCCCTGATCCCGAAGTCGACCCGATCGGATCGGTAGGCCTCTCTGATCTCGGGGTGGTAGAGCACCAGGTAGGGAAGGTCCTGGGCCAGGATCCGCTCCATCTGCCACAGGGCGCTCTTGGCAACCGTGAGGTTGCTCGCCTGCTCGTATTGAGTCAGCTCTTCCGCGAATTCGGGATCCGAGTAACCGGTTGAGTTGGCCGGACCGTCAGGGGCAAAGAACCATCGGTAGTAGGCCGGGAGCGATGGATTGCCCAGCGTCCACCCGAGCAGGTACATGTCGTAGTGGCGTGCCCCGTCTTCCGCTGGCGTGAAGGCGAGATCGACCACGGTGTCAAAGTCGGTGACCACCGGGCGGACGTCGAACCCGATGGATTCGAGGGTCTTTTCGATCTCGGCGGCATAT
>DATDJH010000310.1:0-2472 GCA_036520635.1 Acidimicrobiia bacterium | reverse complement strand
CCGAATTCCCAGATCGGCCCGGTCGGGGGAAGGTCTTCGTAGTCCCTGGCGTCAGCATCTGCCCGCAGACCTGCAGTGGTCGTGTAGAGATTGTGCGGGGCCCGTCGGAACGGCACCCGGAACGCGGCTGGCGTGGTCTCGGTGAGCAGATTGATGTCTTTGGACCTGATCATTTCCTGGACCCAACCCTGGGCGCCGGAGATGGCGAAGGTCGGTTTGTTGAGCGCGGTGAGCAAAGTTGAGTCCGTGGGACGTCCCGATCGCATCGGGCCCAGGAACTCGGCGTCTGACTGCATCCACATCGTCAGGAACCTGGAAATGCCTTCGACCCGGATCTCGAAGACGGCATCGGCATGATTGATGCCTGACTGCGGTCTGGCGTTGGGATGGTTGTCGATCTTCACCGCCAACAACCTTCGGTTGAGGAGTGCGGGATCGGCAACCGGGAGCCCATTGATCGGTGAGAGCGTGGTTGCCTCAGTCGTCGTTGTCCCCACCGAAGAGGTGGTCGTGGCCAGGGTTGTGGTGGTCGATGTGGAGGTCGTCGTGCTGTCGATTGCCTCCGCCGGCGAGCAGGCGGCGAGGATCAACAAGGACACGACGAACTTACTGAAGGTTGAACGCATTGGCGGCAGCGTATCTCTACCCGCCGGCTACACGGTTAATACCCCTCCGGTGACCGGGAGTTGAGGCATGGAGCTTTCAGGCTCGTCGATGGACACTGCGAGCTCTATTCCTTCGGCGCTGGACCGCAGGACATAGAGGGCGTCGATGTTGATGCCGGCGTCGGCGATGACCCGGGTGAGCCGGGCAAGCTCGCCGGGACGATGGGGGAGTTGCGCAGTGAGCACCATGCGCTCCTCGCTCTGAAGGGCGGCCTCGCTCAACACCCGGCGGGTGGTGGCAGCGTCGTCGACGATGAGACGGACGGTTCCCTCCCCGTTGGTTCCGTAGGCAGTGAGAGCTTCGATGTTGACCCCGAAGGCTGCGAGGGCCTCGGTCAAAGAGGCGAGTCGGCCCGGACGGTTCTCCATCTGGACGATGAACTCGGTCATGGTTCGACTCTACGCCGGGTCGTTCACCACGTGTCCGGCGACCGGGTCCGGTGGCTCGACCCGGCCCCGCGTTGATAGGTAGCGATGCCAGATCAGCCGGGCGGCGACGGCGCGCACCGGGCGCCACGGTGCGGAGATGGTCTCCAGCTGGCTGGGGCCGGGCACCGCATCGAGGCCAAGCGCCTCCATGGTCCCCACCTGGAGGGCACGATCCCCCACCGGGAAGACGTCGGGGAGGCGGAGGGCGGACAACAAGTAGGCGTCGGCCGTCCACAGCCCGATTCCCTTGAGTGCGATCAGGCGGGCTCGAGCGTCGGGCTCGGTGGTCTGGGGCAATGCATCCAAGTCGAGCTCGCCTCCAGACACGGCTTCGGCCAGCCCGAGCAGGTATCCCACCTTCTGACGGGTGACCCCGATGGAGCGCAATCCGGTGTCTCCGGCTTCGAGCACCGTTTTCGCCGTCACCACATCAACCAGGTCGAGAAGACGGCGGAACATCGCCGCTCCCGATTCCAGGGAGACCTGTTGCTCCAGGATCAACAGGACCAGGGTGGAGAACCCGGGCTGGCGTTGCCAGAAGGGAGGCAGCCCCCATTCGTCGACGATCAGGCCCAGAGCCGGTTCCTCATCGGCGAGCAAGATGGCCGCGTCCCCAAAGGTGCCGGCATCGAGGCTGGTGACTCTGACCCACAAGGAGGCGAAGGGGATCGGCCCGAGGGTGCGCGAGTCGGCTCGGGTGGCATCGAGGTTGTCCGAGATCACCCAGGCCTCGTCTTCCCCCAGCCGGTGGCCTCCGGCCTCCTCGCCCGGCCCGGCAGCCATCCGTTTCACCAGCCAGAAGTTGTCGCGGGAGGGGTGGGGGAAGACAACAACGTCACCGCTCGCAGGCAGGCGGGCGTCGGTGGCAACGAACTCATCACCTGGCGCGAGACCGGGCAGCATCGACTCCTCAACGACCACGAACCTGCGGATTGACATCAGACGGGAAGGGTATGGTCGGCGACACAGAACGACCAACAAGGAGTGTCAATGCGCCAGCTAACTGTCGCCCACGCCCATTGCGACCTCTACTGCGGGGTCTACGACCCGGCCCAGGCCAAGATCGAGGCGATGTCGGTGCTCAAGATCGCCGAGAAGTACGCCTCCTCCGACGACGAGGTATTCAAGGCGAGGGCAATCAGCCTGAAAGAGGAGCGCGCCGAGGAGGTCAAACACCACTTGATGGTGCTCTGGGCGGACTTCTTCACCGCCGAGCACCGGACTGAATTCCCCAACCTGGATGATCTCTTCTGGCGGGCGATCCACCAGGCCGGCGATGCCAAGAAGTCTGTCGACCCCGAAGACGGGCGGAAACTGATCGCTTTGATCGACGAGATCTCCGACGTGTTCTGGCAGACGGAGAAGGCGAAGGGGATGG
>DATDJH010000309.1:0-3605 GCA_036520635.1 Acidimicrobiia bacterium | reverse complement strand
ACCACCGGGATCCTCAGTGACAACTGTTCGACCTGCTTCTCATTTCTCAGGTGCATCCGCTGCTGGAGCGTCTGAAAGGAGGGCACACCGTCGTCGAAGGCCACAAGCTCGCCGTCGAGCACGGCGTCGAGAGCAACCACTTGTTCGTGGATGCGCTGCAGCTCGGGATAGGCCACAGTTATGTCGTGGTTCCTGCGTGAGATGAGGTGGGTCTCCTCCTCGCAGACTGCGAGGGCTCGGATCCCGTCCCACTTCGGCTCGAACCCCCATTCAGGGTTGTCGAAGGCCTCCGCGGTCGGAGTCGCCAGCATGGGCTCAAGTGGAGGGCGTGCCTGGGCGGCTAGGCGCAAGTCCTTGGACATGAGCGCCAGCCACTGCTCCTTCCCTCCTTTGAGACCGGTCGACACCAGATGCCAGACCCCGGCCAGCCGCTCCCCTTGGAGCCTGAAGCTGATCCGGTCATCGGTCCGACCAACCATTTCGTAATCGCCGTGGTCGAAAATCCGGACCTCTCCACCGCCGTACTCGTCACCTGGGATGGACCCCGAGAACGTGGCGTGGTCCATCGAATGATCGGGGGTCCGGATGGCGAGGTGGCGTTCGCCCTTTCGCCGAGGCAGGCCTTTGGGGACCGCCCAGGAGACCAGCACCGGGCCTTCTTCGCTAAGCATTTCGAGCCGAAAGTCGTGATGGAGGGCGGTGGCGTGGTGCTGTTGAATTACGAATGTCTCGCCGACCGGTGCAGTCAGCGGATCGACGTCAGGGATGGGCTCCGAAGTGCTCATGGCATGGGTGCGGGGAAATGTCGACCCTATCGGAGGGTGGCTATCGTCGCCGGCGATGGTGACTGAGCGGATCCGACAGATCACGGAAGCCAACGAGACGCTGTTGTCGTTTCTTCCGATATGGGAGGAGCATCGTCGCCAGCCTGATGTCGCCGACCTTGCATTCGGCAACCCTCAGGAAATGGTGGTCGACGGGTTCGCCTCCGCCCTCGCCTCGGTGACCACCCCCCGTGACAAGGGCCACTACGCCTACAAGTTCTCCGAGGAAGAGTCTCGGCGCACCGTGGCCAACAATCTGGCCGAGTGGCGGGGCCAGCAATTCGACCCCGAGGACATCGCCATGACCCCGGGAGCTTTCGGCGCCATCGCTGCTGCTCTCGGCGCGCTCGTCGAGGTCGGGGACGAGGTGATCTACTGCGATCCTCCCTGGTTCTTCTACCGATCGATGATCCTCGCTTCCGGTGCGACCCCGGTCAGCGTGCCGGTTCGGAGCGACGATTACGACCTCGACCTGGATCGGATTGCGTCGGTGATCACCGAGAAAACCCGTCTGGTCATCGTGAACACCCCACACAACCCGACCGGTCGGATCTACCCGCCCTCAACGCTTCAGGGCCTGGCCACGGTCTTGACCGAAGCCTCGGACCGCTTCGGGGCGCCCATCTTCCTGCTCTCCGACGAGCCCTATTCCAAGCTGGTGTTCAGCAACGCCAAGTTCACCAGCCCGGCTGAGTACTACCCCCACACACTGGTCTCCTACAGCTACGGCAAGATCCTGCTCACACCTGGTCAACGGATCGGATGGCTGGCCCTGTCGCCTCTGATGCCCGACCCCGAACCAGTGCGATCGGCGATCTTCATGGCCCAGATCGCGGGCGGATGGCTGTTCCCGAGCGCCATCATGCAGTACTCCCTCGAACAGCTCGACAAGCTTTCGATCGATCTCGTCGAACTCGAGCGGAAGCGAGACTTCACGGTCGCCGAGCTCCAGGCGGCCGGTTACGACCTCCAGACACCGGAGGGGACCTTCTATCTGTGGGTCCGCTCTCCCGACCCTGACGATGTCGCCTTCGTAGAGATGCTCGCCATGCAGGGGGTCTTGGTGCTCCCGGGCACCACCTGCGCCTCGCCGGGACACTTCCGGATCTCGCTAACCGGAACCGGGGAGATGATCGAACGGAGTCTTCCCGCCTTCCGGGAGGCCACCTCCGGCGGTAGCTGAGGCGTTACTCAGACTTGTCGGTCGGCGTATAGCCGGCGCCACTCCGGGGCGTCGAAGGGCGCGGCGAAGTAGACGGTCTCTTCAATCACCTTCCCGCTTTGCAGCCGAAGGATGAGCACGATGTTGTAAACCTCGCCGTTGGGATAGGTGGCAACCCCCTCCACCACGAATCGGTCGCCGCCGAAGACAGTGACCGTTGGGTGCCCGAACGGCAGAAATGCGGGCATGAGGACAACGTTGTCCTGGCCGATCACGTTTGAAGCCTCCGCGTGGGGAAGTCCGGGGTAGGCGACCTGCATATCCATGTAATTGCCTCGCCCCCGAAAGACCTCGCCGGATTGGGGGTATCGACCCACGATGTCGGGGTGCTGCATCTCACGAACGGTGTCGAGGTCCCCGGATCCAGCCGCCTTCAGATAGAGATCCACGACATCGCGACCGTCCATGACACTCCTTCGATCTGACCGGCTCCGACTCCGGAAAGATATCGACAAATAGGGGACAGTGTCTGGTGAGCGTTGGGTTCTGGCCTCTAGAACAGGACTTCGGCCAATCGACGGTACGTGGGCATTGGCTCCTCCCCCAGCACCTGAACTCCGAGGTGGTTCGCCCCGGCGTCGATATGGGCCCGGAGCCCAACCGCCACCTGCTCCGGCGTCCCGTGGAGCACGAGGGCGTCGAGCAGCGCATCACTGCCACCATCGGCCAGGTCGTCCTCTGTCCAACCGCTGCGGATCAAGTTGTTGCGGTAGTTGACCCGGTCCAGGTAATAGGCGACCACCTTCCGCCCGGTCGCCCGGGCCCGCTCCGGATCGTTGTCGAGGGTGACTTTGTGCTCCGGGGCGAGCAATGGACCGGGGCCCATTACTCCACGAGCGAAGCGGGTGTGATCCGGGGTGGTCAGATAGGGGTGGGCCCCCGCGGTGCGCTCAGCGGCGACTTGGAGCGCCTTCGGCCCGAGGGCGGCGAGAACCAACCGGTCCCGGGGCACCCCTGCCTGGCCGAGGAGATTCAGGTAGTCGTCGATCTTGGCCATCGGCGCCTGGAACTCCGCCGTGGCCTCCCGGTGCCCGATCCCCACCCCCAACAGGAATCGATCGGAATGCAGTACAGCGATCCGGTGATATGAGGCGGCGACCAATTCGGCAGGCTCCCGCCACATATTGACGATCCCGGTGACAACCGGGATCCGCTCCGTGGCTTCGAGAAGGACTTCAACATCCACCAGGTCGCCGGTGGGTGACGCCCCCACCCAGATGGCGCCGTAACCGAGGGTCTCCGCCTCCCGGGCCATGTCCGCGGTCGTGGTTCGGAGTGCTCGCCAGAAGCCAAACGTTCCAAGAGGAATGGTGGTCATGACCCGCATCCTGGCACAGACCGATAGCGTCCTCGACGATGACTGGCGGCTACACCGCACCCGGGATCTACATCGAAGAGATAACCCTTCCCCAGACGATTGTCGGGGTGGGCACCGGGACTACCGCCTTCGTAGGCCGTGCCGCCCGGGGCCCGGTCGACACCCCCACCCTGATCACCTCGTTCCTCGACTTCGAGCGTGTGTTCGGCGGGCTCTGGCTCAAAAGCGATCTGGGCCACTC
>DATDJH010000308.1:0-5118 GCA_036520635.1 Acidimicrobiia bacterium | reverse complement strand
GAGGCCGGTTCCGACATCATCCTCACCAACACATTCGGGGGGAACCGTCTCCGTCTCGATCTCCATCACCTCGGAGATCGGGTAGCTGAGCTGAATCGGGCTGCAGTGGAGGTGGCAAAGCGAGCGGTTGCTCTCGCCGATCGACCGGTCGCAGTCGCGGGGAGTGTCGGTCCAACGGGCGAGCTTCTCGAGCCGCTGGGCACCCTCACCCACGAACGAGCGGTAGAGGTGTTCACCGAGCAGTGCCAGGCACTGGCCGAGGCGGGCGCCGATGTGATCTGGATCGAGACCATCTCGTCGTACGAGGAATTGAACGCGGCGGTCGAGGCGGCGGCCACCACCGGGCTTCCTGTCGTCACCACTCTGAGCTTTGACACCGCCGGTCACACCATGATGGGGATCCACCCCCGGGCTTTTGGTGAGTGGTGGCTGCAGCACCAGGAGGTGGCGGCTCTGGGCGCCAACTGTGGGATCGGCCCCGGTGACGCAGTAGTGGCGGCCCATGCAATAGGTGAGGTTGCACCGAATGCGGTGACCATCACCAAAGCCAACTGCGGCATACCCCTCTATCAGACTGAGGGCGGCCTCACCTACCCGATCCGCCCCGAGGGAATGGCTGACTACGTAGAGCTTGCCCTGCGCTCGGGAGCGAGAATCGTCGGAGCATGCTGCGGTTCGACACCGGACCACATCGCGGCGATCCGCGAGGCAGTCGATCGATTCGAAGGCGGTGATCGGCCGGAGGTCGAAGACATCCAGCGTCTCCTCGATGCGTCGATTCCGGGCGAGAACCTGATCGGCCGCACCCGCACCGGCCGCCGCGGCTAGCACTCCGCCCGTTTGTCACTCTTCCTCTTCGAACTCCTGCCCCAAGAACTCCATCGCCTCGGACTCGTCGGTAAAGGTGCGGAACGGAATCACGAATCGATCGATGAACTCCGGGAATCGCCCCACGACCGCAGGCGCCGAAGTGTCGAAGAGCATCGCTCCGGCGGAAAACATCTGTTCGGCGGCCGAGATGAACGTGACCCAGGCCTCTGGGTCCCCACCCGGCCACTTTCTGGCATCGAACAACAGCGGCCGTCGCACCCCCTTGAGGATCGACCGCACCCCCGCAAGCGTCTCGGTCACTGACTCCGGGGTGCTGTAAACGCCGGTGGAGCGGATGACGAGGATCCCACCCTCGAGTGACACGCTCGCAGTAGCCGTCTCGAAACTCTCGACGCTCATGGGAAAGCGTACCAATCAGTAGGTTCGCCACCTGATCGATATGACAAGCGAAACGGACACCGGCGCACACTGGACCAACTGGGTCGGAAATCAGTCGTTCACACCGGAGCGCACAGTGACAGTGGAGTCCGAAGCTGACATCCAAAGCCAGGTAGCCGAGGCGGCGGTTAGGGGCAAGGGTGTCCGCACCGTCGGCACCGGGCACTCCTTCACTCCGATCGTCGACACCGACATCCTCCTCGACACCAGTTCGCTGCGGGGGATCATCAGGGTTGATGCCACCAATTCCACCGTGACCGCCGGGCCAAAGACGACGATCGGCGACTTCGGAGACCCGCTCTGGGAGCACGGCCTGGCCCTTGCAAATCAAGGCGACATCGACACCCAGGCGATCGCCGGGGCCATCGCAACCGCGACCCACGGCTCGGGGCGTCGTCAGCCGAACTTCTCGGCGGCCCTCGAAGGGGCGAGAATCGTCGACGGCTTGGGCAACGTCGTCGAAATCTCTCGTGACACCAACCCAGACGCCCTTCCGGCACTCCAGACTTCGATCGGGATGCTCGGAATCATGACCGAGGTCACACTCAAGGTCGCACCCAGATACGAGCTTCATTCCAGGGTCGACATCATGAAGTACGACGAGGTGATGGAGACCTTCGAGTCGGACATGGACGAGTATCGCCACTACGGCCTGTTCTGGATGCCAACCGATGCTTCGGCCGCCCTCTACAACCTTCACGACGCCGGCGCCGACTTCTGCGTGGTCAAGCGCTACCGGGAAGTCGAGATCGGCACACCCCACGAGGGCTTGCCGCCAAACGAGCGGATCGACCGCTCGTATCGGATCTACCCGATGATCTACGACCCGAACTTCCACGAGGTGGAGTACTTCCTGCCAATCGAGCAGGCCCGGGAGATCATGGATGAGATGCGCAAGCTGATGCTCCAGTGGCTCCCCTTGAGTGTCTACCCCCTCGAGATCCGGGTCGTTGCCGGCGATGACGCCTGGCTGAGCCCCAACTACCAGCGTGACAACCTTGTGGTGTCGATCTCAGGCGAGCCGGGCACCGAGTATTGGCCGTACCTTCGGGCCTGTGACCGCCTTTTCGCCGAGTACGGCGGGAGACCGCATTGGGGAAAGATCCACTTCATGACCCCCGAACGAGTCGCCGAACTGTTCCCTCGCTATGAGGACTTCAAGGCATTGCGCACACGGTTCGACCCCAAAGGAACATTCCTCAATCCACACCTGCGCGGGCTATTCGGATAGCGGCCCCCCGGGCTTGGTTGGCTCCAGGATTACGACGGCAGTCTCGGAGGATCGAAGCGCCGCATAGGCGTCCAACTTCTCATCCAATTCGCGCCATTTCGCCCACAGACGCGACCGTTCCTCTCCCTCCGCGGCACGGCCCTTCACTGTGCGCTGGCCATCGGGGAGGGAGATAGTTGCCTCGGGATTCGCCTGGAGATTCAGCCACCACGCGGGCTCACCGTCAGCCCATCCGTTCATCGCCATGGTGACGACGTCCGGACCGTCCTCGAGGTAACCAAGGATGACGGTGCGCTCGGTACCGGTCCTGCGACCTGTGGTCGTGAGGCGCATCGCGCCCCACCGGTTCGCCCTTCGTTCAGCTCGCGGACGCCATAACCCGACGCGACCGCCCGTCACTCGGTAGATACCGCGGTGGGCAAACCAGGCGAGGCGGACAAACCATCTCGGAGGGAGCCGCACTTCTTGCCTTTCCAGGTCCGTCATCGATGTCTCCTTCTCACAATTGGATGGTGACCTTTCCTCGCGCCTGTCCGTCTTCCAGATAGCGCAGCGCTTCGCCGACTTCGCTCAACTCGAAGGTTCGGTCGATCAAGGGTTTGATCAGGCCGCGTTCCAGTAGGTCCTTGAGGAACACCAGATCCTGTTTCTTGTTCGGGCTCCACATGAAGATGCCCATCCTCTTGCTCCCGGTCAACGAGATCCACCCTCCCAGGAAGAAGGCCTGGAAAAACCCACTCAGATTCCGTGCGACCAGTACGTACCTTCCCCGTGGGCTGAGCGACCGCCGGTAATGGAGAACCGAGTGTTGGTCCACAATGTCGAGGATCAGGTCGTACTTCGCCCCGTTCGTGGTGAAGTCTTCGCGGGTGTAGTCGATCACGTGGTCGGCACCGGCCGAGCGCATCAAATCGAGCTTCCCGGTGTGGTCGACTCCAGTCACCTCGGCTCCGGATGCCTTGGCGATCTGTATCGCGAAAGGCCCGACACAGCCACCGGCGCCGATGATGAGGACCCGTTGGCCAGGCTGGATTTCACCCTTGCCTCGAAGTCCTTGGAGTGCCAGAACGGCCGAGTGAGGAACGGTGGCTGCCTCCTCAAAGGTAAGGCCGGCAGGCTTGGTTGAAAACGCGCTCTTAGAAGCACAGACAAACTCCGAGAAAGCCCCATGGCCATAGGAGAACATGTCGGCCCAGACCTCGTCGCCCGGCTGCAGGGAGGTCACATTCTTCCCGGTCGCCTCGACTCGGCCGGCAATATCCAGTCCGAGCATCCTGTGTTTCGGTCGGAGAAGCCCGGTCCCAATGCGGGTCATCACCGGTCGCCCTCTCAATAAGTCGAGATCCGCCGTATTCAGGGATGCCGCGTGAACTCTCACCAGCACCTCGCCGTCACCCGGCACTGGCTTGGCCACATCCTCGAACCGAAGAACACCGGGAGAGCCGTACTCGTCTCGGACGATCGCCTTCATGATGCCCCAGCCAATAGGTCTCGTTCAGACGGTGACGACGACTTTGCCAAGCGCGTGCCCCTCTCCCACATAACGAACTGCTTCAGGCGCCTCGATCAGCGGGTATGTCCGGCCAACAATCGGCCTGACCTTTCCGGTTTCGATCATCTCGGCCAACACTTCGAGATCCTCCTTGCCCTCCGTGGCCATCAGCACCTTCAGTTCCTGGGTCACGAACGGTGAGAGCAGGATTGCCGGAAGGAGACGATTGGCGGGCCCTACCCATTGTCCTCCTTCCTCACCTCCAACGATGACGAGAATCCCTTTGCGGGTGAGTGAAGACCGGACTCGGGTCAGCGAGCGATTGCCGGCGTTGTCGATGATCACGTCGTAGCGGATCGACCCCTCCGCGAAGTCCTCGAGGGTGTAGTCAATGACATGGTCGGCGCCGAGCGACCGCACCAATTCGAGCTTCGATGTGCTGCAGACCCCGGTGACCTCTGCTCCAAGCGCCTTGGCGATCTGCACCGCATAGGTGCCAACCCCTCCCCCGGCCCCGATGATGAGAACCTTCTGCCCCGGACCAACACGGCCTTTGTCGCGAACCGCCTGCAGTGCCGTAATGCCGGAGATCGGAACCGCGGATGCCTCCTCGAAGCTCACAATGGCAGGCTTGAGGGCCAGTCGGTCCTGTCGAGCCGTTGCAAACTCGGCGAACGAGCCCTCACAGGTCCCGAACACATCATCGCCCGGTCGGAACCGGGTCACATGCTTGCCAACTGCCTCGACCCGCCCGGCGACGTCCCGGCCACGGACACCGTTCTTGGGCTTTGCCAATCCGTAGCCCATCACGCGCACCAGATAGGGGAGGCCGGTCATCAGATGCCATACCCCAGGATCAACCCCCGCCGCTCGAACCTGTATGAGCACCTCATCGTCGCCAGGGACGGGCTGCTCGATGTCCCTCAGCTCCAAGACGTCGGGTGAGCCGTACCTATCTTGAACGATCGCCTTCACTATGTCCTCCTCACCTCTCGTACGTTGTAAGTCGTATGGCGTAAGGTAATCCGTACGACGTAAGGCTGTCAAGTGGAAATATCAGACTTACCCTGTACGGTTAGGATGGAGACATGGCAACCCGAACCGAGCGAAGATCACGCCCTCGCGA
>DATDJH010000307.1:0-2921 GCA_036520635.1 Acidimicrobiia bacterium | reverse complement strand
GATCGGAGCGAGGGACGAATCCGGGCCGAGAACGAGCACGCGGTTGGTCCCGAACACGGCGTAGGCGAGGAGCGCAGCCACCGTTGTATACAGGCCGGTTTCGGGCGGGAGGCCGGTCAGTTCGGCATAGGCCATCCCCTGGGGCACGAGCATTGTCGCCAACACCACCCCGGCGATGAGATCGCGAGCAAGATCCTTCCTCCGGTACGAGCGAGCGAGAGCCACCCCGGGGACCTTGCTCAGGAGCCCATCGCCTCTTTCCATCGCTTGCTCCCAAGGAAGACTGCCATTCGAAACGGTAAACGGCGCCCAACCAACTCGCAGTGAGGAGCCCGTGGCTCCCTTGACTTTTATATCGGAGGTCGATATATCTATAGACGACACAGTCGTGGCCACGGTTGTCTCAGAAGGAGATCGAATCGATATGACTGACCCAGTGATCGACCCGAAGGAGATGTTGCCGCTCCCCACGGCGGAGTTGCACATCCTCCTGGCTTTGGCGGACGGTCAGAAGCACGGCTACGCGGTTATGCGCGAGGTCGAGCGGATGACCGACGGCGAGGTCACCATGGGCCCGGGGACGTTGTACGGGGCGATCAAACGGATGGTGAGGGCAGGCTTAGTCACCGAGACCGACGAACGACCAGACCCCAACGTCGATGATGAGCGGCGGCGCTACTACCGAGCCACCGGGCTCGGAGCGCAGGTGCTGACGGCAGAAGCGGAGCGGCTGGAACGGCTGGTTCGGGCCGCCCAGGCCAAGCAGGTCAGGGGAAGGCTTGAACCCGGAGCTCAGGGTGCATGACGTGAATGCCCACGAACGGATCTACCGGTCGCTTCTCATCTTGTACCCAGAAGCCCATCGCCGTGAGTACGGCGAGCCAATGGTCCAACTGATGAGAGATCGCTTCCGGGACGAAGGGGGCGGTATGGGCACCGTGAGGTTGTGGGGTCAGATCGCCGGCGACCTGGTGAGAACCGCGCTCTCCGAAAGAACGGAGATGACCATGGATAGTTTCAAGCAGGGATGGTGGCGCCTGGCCGCCGGCCTCATAAGCGTTTCGATAGTCGCTCTCGCAATAGCCAATCTGTTCGTTGAATGGACCGGTGACGGCAGCGCCAAGTTCGCCATGGCAACGGCAGCGATCCTCGGAGCCTTGGTGGTATTCAGTGGCCTGGCCACACGCAAACGAAACCCAGCACGGAGCAGTGTGATGATCGGGATCGGCCTTCTGCCCACGGTGATGCTGATGAGCGTGTTCTGGTCTGCGCCGCTCGTGGCTACCGGGACCCTGGCCCTCGTCATCGCCCTCATCGCATTCGTGAACGCGATGATCGAGCGACCGGGCAAAACATCCCTTGGGCCAGCCCAGCGCCCTTGAGGTCTGACACAGCGTGGATCTTTAGGTCTCCTGAACAGAGCGGTGCGTAGACCGTGCGTTGATGAGTCGGTCGGAACACTTGTCTTCGAAAGCCTCGATCTTCTGGCATGCCAGGTCGGGCGTCCGTTTTGTCACTGTCATCGGCGTTGTTGACGTCTCCAACGCTGAAGCTCTGGCGGCCGCGCTGAATGCCCCGAAGCTCAACATTGACATGAGCCGACTGGAATCCATTGACAACGAAGGCCTTACAACACTCCTCCTCGCCAGGTTGTGTGCTTCGCGGGTCAAGCTGAGAGTGAGCCGTAATGTCCGAGAGCGCCTCGACGAGAGCGGGATCCTCCCAATGTTTGAGTCATCGGACGGAGATACTTCGAACGACCAGCCCTGGTAGGTGCTCGGTCAGTCCCGTCGCCGGTTACCCGATCGGGAACGCCAGCTGCTGAACCCGCCATGGCAGGCGTGGGGCGGTCATCGCCCCACGCCCACCAGCCATCACATGATGTTGAGAGTCTCGGCGACCTCGATGCTCCCGCCCGCAGCCAGCTGAGGGCTGGTCTTGGCCAGGACGAGGGCTGCTTCGAGGCTGTCGGCGGTGATGATCGAGTAGCCGTTGACCGGGTTGGCACCACCACCATCGCTGGTTGCGCCATCGGACGCGACAGTCGCTGACTGGCCGGTCGGCTGTCCCATGTCCACCACTGCCGAGCCCAGACCTTCGAACCACTGGTTCCAGGTCTCCATTACCGCCGCTCCCTCAGCCTCCGACTCCGGAGCCTTGCCGCCGTGATAGAGGAATACGTACTTGGCCATCTTCTCTCCTTTGTGCAGATGTCCTTGCCTTACACCCCATACGACGAGATCACCGTCGCAAAGCTCGCGCTCACGCTGGAGATCAGTCGACTAGCAGGGAGCCGGCCCTTTCCCCTGTCGGTGGCACCAACCGCTGGGCCACCAGGCCAAAGACAACGATCGCCGACCCGGCATAGAGGCCCAGCATCATCGGGCTACCGGTATCGGTTCCAGCGAGCATCCCATGGAGCAGGGCCGAGATGAACAATCCAAACGAAGCGAAGTGAATCGATCGCCAGGCCTTCTGACCGATGAAACGCTTGAGGTAGAAGCTGCCGACGACGACTGTCAGGGCGTAAAGGGACACCACTCCAAAGGCAACAGGCAGCGAACGCCAGTCCGAGGTTCCCGGCACGAGAATCTCGACCAATGTGAAGTCGAGGAAGTCGTGGACAGAGAGAACGACGATGTGGACCACGGTCGCCAACAGGGCGCCGATCCCAAGCGATTCGTGAAACCATGTCAGCGGTTTTGCCTTGACCAGGCGTCCGAGCAACTTCGAGCTCACCAGGAGCCCCCAGATGGTGGCTCCCGAAAGGAGTGCGAACGCCGCGATCCCGGATCCGCGAATGACCAGCCACTCGATCATGCCGCCACCTCGGTCCCGGGCGTGGCGTAGACCGATCCGTCGTGCCAGACGACGATTGCTGCACTGATCCAGTCGGCCTCGGACGCCCAGGCCAGTCCGTC
>DATDJH010000306.1:0-3424 GCA_036520635.1 Acidimicrobiia bacterium | reverse complement strand
TGTGGGAGGGCAAATTCTGGGGTGGCACCGAGCAGAACATCATCGGCTACGGCGATCTCGCCTACTCGCGTCCTGGCAAAGAGACAGTTCATTGGTTCATCGTGGGGCTCGCCTCGCAGAAGGACCACCTCAGCATCAACGTCAGCGCCGCGGATGAAGATGGCTATCTGGTCAAGAAATACCAAGACCGGCTGGGCAAGGTCAAGATCGGAAGTGCGGTGATCAGTATCAAGAAGGCCGACGACCTGGACCTGACAGTGCTTCGAGAGCTGGTTGCGGCCGCTGCCGACCTCGCATCTGGCTAGACCCCGACAGAGCGGATTGCTGACAACCCAGGGCTATGAATCAGCCCAGAGCCGACAAGCCCTCCTCCAGCAGCCTCTTGAACCCGTCCCCGTCCAGGATGGGGATACCCAGCTCCTCGGCCTTCCGCGACTTGGAGGCGCCGGGTGACTCACCGACGATCAACGCCGTGGTCTTTCTAGAGACCGAGCTGGCCGCCTTGCCGCCCCGCTGCTCGATGGCAGCCTGAGCCTCCTCACGACTGAACCCGGGGACCGTCCCCGATACCACAAAGATGGCCCCAGCCAGCAAGTCGGAGGAGGCGCTGCGGTCGACCTCGTCTTCGAGACGGACGCCTGCTGCCCCTAATTTGGCAACCAGCGCCTGGTTGTCCGGATCGGCGGCCCAGGTCGCGACACCATTGGCGATCACCGGCCCGATACCCTCGACCGCCGAGATCTGCTCCTCGGTCGCCGCCATCAATCCTGGAAGCCCACCGAAGTGACGGACCAGGAGTCTGGCCACCGTCCCCCCGACGTGTCTAATGCCCAGCGCGGTCAGCAGCCGGGAGGCGGGCCGGTCCTTGGCAGCCGCGATCGCTTTCTTCAGATTGGCGACCGAGATCGCTCCCCAGCCCTCGCGGCCCAGCAATTCATCCGGGTCGAAAATGAAGATGTCGGCCGGGTCCGAGATCATCCCCTCGGTGAGGAGAAGGTCGATGGTCTTGTATCCCATGTGCTCGATGTCCATCCCGCCCCGGGAGGCGAAGTGGAACAGCCACTCCCGGACCCGCGAGGGGCAGGTGTAGCCCCCGGTGCACCTCGCAACCGCCTCGCCCTCGACACGAACGATGGGGTTTCCACAGAACGGGCACTTCGCGGGCATCTTCCATTTCTTCTCCTTGCCGGTGCGGGCGGATAGCACCGGCCCGACCACCTCGGGGATCACATCGCCGGCGCGGCGGACGATCACCTGATCCCCGATTCGGACATCCTTGAGAGCTACCTGATCTGCGTTATGGAGGGTGGCCATTCCAACCGTGGCGCCACCGACGAACACCGGCTCGAGGACCGCGAAGGGAGTTGCGGCGCCGGTACGGCCGATGTTGATCCAGATGTCGCGAAGCGTGGTGACCTGCTCCTCTGCGGGAAACTTATAGGCGATGGCCCACCGCGGCGCCCGAGAGGTGAAACCGAGGGCGTCCTGCTCCGCCAACGCATTGACCTTTATCACGACGCCGTCGGTCTGATACCCGGTCTGGTGGCGATCCTTCTCGGCTCTGGCCACGTAGCCGAGCACGGCGTCGATGCTCTCTAACTCCTGGCTGGCAGGGTTCGTTCGGAACCCCACTTCCTGGAGATAGTGGATGGTGTCGGCGTGTGACTGGAAGTCAGGCCCGCCTTCCATCAACCCGAGTTGATACACCCATATGGCGAGGTTGCGGGCCGCGGTCATCGCCGGGTCCTTCTGACGCACCGACCCGGCGGCGGCATTGCGTGGATTGGCGAACATCCGGTCGCCGGCCTCTGCCTGCTTCCGATTGAGCTCGTCGAACGCCGCCTCGGGCATATAGACCTCGCCCCGAACTTCGAGGATGGATGGTGGCTTCTTGTCGAGAAGCTTCAGTGGAACCGACTTGATGGTGCGCAGGTTGGCGGTGATGTCCTCACCGGTCACCCCGTCGCCCCTAGTGGCCCCGGTTGCGAGCACTCCGTCCCGGTAGGTGAGAACAACGGCCAAGCCGTCGATCTTGAGCTCGGCGACATATCCGGTTGGAGGTCCCCCGAGCTGACGTTCCAATCGCTGCTCCCAGGTCTCCAGGTCCTCGCGCGAGGTCGCATTGTCCAGCGAGAACAGGGGGCGCAGGTGGCGCACCGGCTGAAACAATTCCCCGATCGGCGCTCCCACCCGCTGGGTCGGGCTGTCCGGTGTGACCAGCTCCGGGTGTTCCTCCTCGAGTCCCTTCAGATCCGCCATGAGGGCGTCGAACTGGGCGTCGGAAATCGTCGGATCGTCAAGGACGTGATATCGATACAAGTGCTCGTTGACCTGGGAACGGAGGTCTTCGATCTGGGTCCGGACGTCAGGCATCAGCGAGCCGACGTTACCGACCGGCTGTCACAGAAAAGTCCGATCGATCAAACCCCCACCGAGCACCCGGTCATCGTCGTAGAAGGCAATGGTTTGGCCGGGGGACACCCCTTCCTGAAAGTCAGTGAACAGGAGGCGATCACCTTCGAGAACGGCCGGGACCGGGTCACCATGGGCCCGGTACTGAGCCATCACCGCGCCTGATCCGCCAATGCCGGCTGTCCAGATGACCTCCGAGAGGTCGACACCGCCCACCCTCAGCTCATCACGTCGGCCGAGGACAACGGTCGAAGTGGCAGGCTCGATGCGCACCACGAATCGGGGCTCGCCGACCGCAACGCCGAGGCCGCGGCGCTGCCCGACGGTGAACCCGCTGATCCCATCGTGCTCCCCCAGTTCGTGCCCGTCGGTGTCGATCATCGGACCGGCGGTGAACGAGCCCGGGGCGGTCCGGGCGAGGAAGTCCCGATAGTCGCGGCGTCCGACGAAGCAGATGTCCATCGACTCCGGCTTCAGCGCGGTCCGCAATCCGAGATCAGACGCCTTGGACCGGACCTCGGTCTTGGTCAGCTCCCCGACCGGGAATCGGGTCCGGGACAACTCCCGCTGGGTGAGCATCGAAAGGACATAGGACTGGTCCTTGGCCCGATCGGCTCCACGATGAAGGCTCCAGGCCTTGCCGTCGAATCGGCTCCGGGCGTGATGGCCGGTCACGAGGAAATCGCTTTCGAAGTCATCGAGACGGCGAAGCAGCCGGTCGAATTTCACCGTCCGATTGCACTCGATGCACGGATTGGGGGTCCGGCCCGAGGTGTAGTCACTGATGAAGCGGTCAACCACACCATCCCGAAACTCGGTGGTGTAATCCAGGACGTAATAAGGGATGTCGAGTTGGCCGGCCACCCGCCGGGCATCCTCGGCATCGGACACGGTGCAACACCCGGCTGTTGGGGCCTCGCCATTGGGACCGGACCACATCTTCAGGGTCACCCCCACCACATCGTGGCCGGCCTGTTTCATGAGGGCTGCAGCCACCGACGAATCGACTCCA
>DATDJH010000305.1:0-2999 GCA_036520635.1 Acidimicrobiia bacterium | reverse complement strand
AACCGCAGTCGCCGGGCACGACCGCCGCGTAGGCAGTCCCCGGGCGTAGGAGAAAGGCCGAAGGAGCGGCGACGAGGGCAGTCCCGACCATGGCCGCTCGTCGCAAGAACCCGCGCCGGGAGGTTCGGCTATCGAGGGCCCGACTGGCGGCGGCGACCAGCTTGGTGCTCATGATTGATCGGCCAGCGCCAGAGTCTGGGGGAGTCGAGCGAGAATCAGGTACGAGAGATAGCCCCCGATCAGGGCAAATCCGAGAAACAAGGCGAGGTCCACCGTCGGATAGGTCCAGGGCACCGCTGATCCGCCAGTCACAGTCAAGAAGCCGAGGGCAGCCGTGGCGCTGAGGTTGTAGACGATGTGCAGAGTGGTGGGCGGGGTGTCCTCGCGGCCGAAGCATCCACAGCTCTGGACAGGGATTCGGCCGCGCACCGCAGCGAAAGTGAACCCGGTGAACCCGAGGTAGAGGGTGGCTGCCGGAGCCAGCCACCAGCCACCGATCACGATCCCGAGGATCGCGGCGAGTACCTCCACAACCCCGAGCAGGACTACGGCGGCCGACGTTGCGGGGAGTCGGGCAGCCCTCAAGGCGCCTCTCGTCGGGTCCGGATCGAGGGCTTTGGCAACGCCACTGGCTGCGAGAAGGACCAGCGCGATGGTGGAAATGCCTTGTGCAACCACCCGTGGCACCTTAACCGTGGACCCCGTTGTATCAAACGAAAGGCTGCCTGGAGTCGAAACCGAGAGATGTCGCTTGCACCGATCGAAGTCATACAATCCGGCGTCGTGTCTGTCAGCGCTCCTCAAGGAATCAGCTATCGCGCCCGCAGGCTTCGGACATACCTGACCGACTTATGGGGTCGACGAGAGTTCGCCTGGTTCCTGGCGATGGGCAATCTCAAGGCACGGAACGCTTCGACGGCATTGGGGCTGATCTGGTGGGTCCTCAATCCTCTCCTGTTGGGACTCGTCTACTTCTTCGTGTTCGGTGTCCTCTTTGCCGGGAGCTCGCGTCCTCCCGACTACATCGCCTACCTGCTCTCAGGGATGTTTGTCTTCTACTTCACCAGCCAGTCGATGACCGGGGGAGCCAACGCGATCCTGCAAAACGCAAAGCTCCTGGCCAATCTGAAGTTTCCCCGGATGGTCCTGCTGATCTCGAGCACCATCGAATCGATCGTCGGCTTTCTCGCTTCCTTGCTGGTGTACTTCGCAATTGTCTGGCCGATCACAGGCATCCACCCAACCCGGTACACCCTGTTGTTGGTAGTCATCTTCCCGGTTCAGGTCCTGTTCAACGTCGGTCTGAGCGCCATCGTCGCCCGCATGGCGGTGCCATTCAGGGACATCAACAACTTCATCCCGTACATCAACCGGATCTGGCTCTATCTATCACCGATCATCTGGCAGCTGTCGTTTCTCGACAACGCGAGCCCAGCGATCAAGACCGTCGTGGAGATCAACCCCATGTTCCACATCATCGAGTTGTATCGAGCGGCCCTGATTGGCCACCCCAACTACGTGTTCGACATCAATGATCTATGGGTGGCACTGGCTTGGGCCGTTGTGGTTTTCGTTGTCGGGGTGGCGGGCTTCATTCGCTACGAGACCCGGATGGTGCGCTACCTATGAGACAACTGGCGATCAAGGCCGAAGAAGTCACCGTCGAGTTCCGTCCCTTCGTGGAGCGCAAGCCGACGCTGCGCAAGACTTTGGCCAACTTCCGGAGCCGACAACGTGAGCTGGTGACCGCGTTGGATCATGTCACTTTCGATGTCAAGAAGGGTGAGGCCTTTGGGATCGTTGGCAGCAACGGCGCCGGCAAGAGCACCCTCATGCGTGTAGTCGCTGGGACCCTCCGACCCGACGGAGGTCGGGCGGTGAGCTGGGGGCGGACGTCCACCCTGCTCCAGCTTGGTGTTGGCTTCAACATGGAACTATCCGGGATACGAAACATCTACCTCGGTGGCCTCGCGGCCGGTCTGAGGCGGTCGCGTATCGACGAGATCTTCGACGACATCGTCGAGTACGCGGAGTTGGAGGAGGCCATTGACCGACCAATCAAGACCTATTCCTCAGGAATGCTCGCCCGTCTCGCCTTCTCGATCGGGATGCATCTCGATCCCGAGATCCTGCTCCTCGACGAGATACTCAGTGTCGGCGATGAGTCATTCAAAGAGAAGAGTGAGCAGACGATGTCTGATCTGCTGGGGCGGTCCGGAACAATCGTCTTCGTCTCGCACAACTTGTTCAAGGTCGCCGACTTCTGTGATCGAGCGATGTGGCTCGAGCGTGGGGTGGTCAAGCGCATCGGGCCGGCGGAAGACGTGGTTGACGACTACCGGGCGGCCGTCGCGGCGGGCCGGTGACTGAGGGGTGGTCCCTACGTCGGAAACCCTTGTCGATCCAGCAATCCTCGCCGCACGGGCCCGTCTTCACTCCCTCGCCGCTGAGCTCGGTCTGACCGCCCCCACCGCGCAGCCCGAAGTCTCGATTGAGGACGGGGCTTTCGAACCTTTGATTTCCGTTGTGGTGCCTGTCTTCGACGACGAGCCCTTCGTGAGGGCCGCATTGGAGTCGATTCAGCGACAGTCATATCAGAATTGGGAATGTCTGGTCGTCGACGACGCGTCGACAGACTCATCATGGGACCTGGTTCGGACCATGGCCGACGACGACCCCCGGTTTCGCGTATTCCGCAACAAGAGAAACCGTGGTGTCGCTGCCGCTCGCAACCTTGCGCTTCAGGAGGCGACGGGGGAGTACTTCGCGTTTCTCGACGGCGATGATCTGTTGCTGAGGTTCAGCCTCGAGGATCGCGTGACAGCGCTTCGTGGATACCAGGGCGACCCCTACGTGGTTGGCTCCTATATAGGTGCTCGCTTCGGCGCCGAGGAGTCCAAGGTCGAGGACTTTCCGGACCGGCAGCCCGCCCGCCTCAGGCGATTTGTCGACTTCGTGATTGCCGACGGCGAATGCCCCTTCAGCATCCTCGCCCCTTT
>DATDJH010000304.1:0-5401 GCA_036520635.1 Acidimicrobiia bacterium | reverse complement strand
CCGACCGTTTCTGGCACCTCACTGGTACCCGACTCGGTCCTTGCCCAGATGTATCCGGCTGGATGAGTAACGGCGATCTCGGAGGAGAGTCGGCGACCGGGAAACCGGTCCTCGAGCTTGACGGTGTCTACCGCCAGTTCGGCGCGGTTCGAGCGCTGACAGATGTCAGCTTCGACTGCCTGGCTGGTGAAGTTCACGCCCTCGTAGGCGAGAACGGCTCGGGCAAGTCGACCCTCCTCGGGATTGCCAGCGGGTTCGTAGAGCCCGACCGTGGATCGGTGCGCATCGGGGGAGCCCGGTTGCGCACCGATTCTCCGGCTCTCGCCAGAAAACTGGGACTTGCGATGGCCTATCAGGACACCTCGTCGATCCTGGCGCAGCCGGTCAAGAACAACCTCTACATGGCCGCTCCGCCCGATGAGCGGCCGCCTTACTGGAGACGGAAGAAGTGGGCGCGGCGTCTGCTGGGCGAGTTCGACCTCGATTTCGAGCTGTTCCCAGATGCGCCTGTTGGATTCCTGACTCTCGCCGAGCGTCAGATGTTCGAGGTCGCCAAGGCATTGGTATCGAACCCCAAGGTGCTGCTTCTCGACGAGCCCACGACGGCGCTTGGCCCCGATGAGGTCGAGGCATTGCACCGTACCGTCGCCGCTTGCCGGCGCCGCGGTGTTGGCGTTGTCTATGTCAGCCATCGTCTGCCTGAGATCTTGGAAATCGCGGACCGGATAACCGTGCTTCGCGACGGAAAGACGCGGGGGACCTTCGACGCTCGATCGACTTCCGAGCGTGACCTGGTCGAGCTCATCGTCGGTCGCCCCTTCGAGGCAGCGTTCCCCCCTGCATCGCCTGTCAGCAGCGAGCGGCGAGAGGTGCTTGTCGTTGATGCCCTCCAGGGCCAGTCCTTCGGCCCGGTCAGCTTTACCCTTGAGAGTGGAGAAGTGGTCGGCATCGCCGGTGCCGAAGGCAACGGTCAACCCCAGCTCTTCGACACCCTTTCCGGGAGAACGCCACCAAGGGCCGGCCGGGTGATTTGTGACGAAAAGGGCCTGACCCTGATTTCGACACACGAGGCGGTCAATTCCGGGATCATGTTGCTGCCCGGAGATCGCAAGCAAGAGGCGTTGATGCCGGTGCTCGGGGTGCGGGTCAACTCCACAGTCCAGTCACTGAAGCGTTTCAGCGTTTTCGGGCTCCTGAAGAGACGCGCCGAAAGGGCTGCTGTGAAGGATCTGGTCACTCGGCTCGAGGTCCGCACCCCTTCGTTGGAGCAGCCCGTTGAGTTTCTTTCCGGCGGCAACCAGCAGAAGGTCTCAGTCTCTCGAACTTTTCTCAGGGAGCCCGCGGTCATCCTCGCCTATGAGCCCACGCAGGGGGTGGACGTCGGGTCCCGTTTCGACATCTACAAAGCCCTCCGGGCCCGGACCGACGCCGGTGCCGCGCTACTGGTCAAGTCGAGCGACCCGATCGAGCTCTCGGGACTCTGTGATCGGGTGCTGGTGATGTCACGCGGCACCATCATCGAAGAGATTCCCGGTGACGAGCTCGACGAGATGCGCATCGTCGAGGCCATCGTCCGCGGGCCGGGACTGTCACGCGCCGGGCGGTCTCCATTCGGTGTCGCAATGCCCAAGGCTCCGTCGAAGGAGGTCGTGTCATGACGAACTACATCGATTCGGCGCGACAGGAGGTGCGCAAGGTCCTGCGCAATGCCCGCGACAAGAACAAATGGCGGAAGGTCATCAAGGTTCGCCTCTGGATGCCGGTCGCCCTCCAAATCCTCCTGATCATCGGAGTTGTTTGGTACACCAACTCCCGCTTCCCCGGGTTCGTCAATTCATCGAACATCGCAAACATCCTCCTGCTCGCCGTGCCGCTGGCGATCGTCGTCATCGGCCAAACTCACGCCCTGCTCGTCGGATATCTCGATCTTTCTGTAGGCGCGATGATCAGTTTTGGCGTGGTGATCGCCTCGTTCTGGATCCCCGCCGACGCGTCTACCAGCCAGATACTTACCGGGGTGGGGACGATCTTTGCCTGCGGGCTGGTCCTCGGCCTGGTCAATGCCGGGCTGGTCCGTGGGGTCAAGATCCCATCGATCATCGCCACGCTGGCCACCCTCAGCATTCTCGATGGGATCTCTCTAACTCTGCGTCCCACTCCTGGGGGAACCATCGATCCCGGATTCACATCGCTGTTACGCGGCGGGATCGGTCCGGTGCCCCTCGCCTTCATCCTGGTGGTCTTGGGTGCTGGTGCCCTCGACCTCTGGCTTCACTCGAGCGGGTCCGGGCTTCAGACGCGCTCTGTGGGATTCGACGAGCGATCGGCGAGGAGGTCCGGCGTCCGGACTACCTGGGTGAGGGTCCGCGCCCTGGTTCTCTCCGCATCGTTCGCCGCCCTTGCCTCTTTCTTCGTGATGACTCGCTCCGGGGTGGGCAATGCGCAGATCGGATCAAGCTATGCCCTCAACAGCATCACGGCAGCGGTGCTGGGTGGGGCCGCACTCTCCGGGGGAAGGGCAACTTTCACCGGAGGGGTGGTCGCGTCGGTCCTGCTCGCCGTGATCATCACCGTGCTCCCCTTCCTCGGCCTCGGCCCGGAGTACGGGCTGATGATCATCGGGGTCCTGGTCCTGATTGGGATCATCCTCTTCCAGGTTGGTGACATCAAGGAGTTGGTGAAGCGGAACTACCGCAGGGCCCGGCGGATCGTCGTTGGCACCCGTCCTCCTGTCGCTCCCGAGCTTCCCGTCCTCTATCCCGTTGGAACCGACTTCAAAGTGATGCCAGTCGGTCGCAAGCTGATCAGCGGAGGGATCGTGCTCAGCCTCGACTCGAGTGTGGGTGATTTCAGCAACGCGGACATCCTCATCGATGGGGACAGGATCCTCGCGGTTGGGCCCAACCTCCAGAATGGGGAGGCCGAGCACATCGACGCCACGGGGATGATCGTCATGCCCGGGTTTGTCGACTCTCATCGGCACACCTGGGAAGGCATCCTGCGCAACATCGGCACCGACGTGCCTCTCGAGGGGCGGACCAGTTACATCTCGTTCGTCCTCCACAAGCTGGCACCGGCCTTTCGACCCGAGGATGTTTATGCGGGGAACCTTGTTTCGACACTGGGAGCCATCGACGCCGGGGTGACCACACTTCTCGACTGGTCTCACATTCAGGCCTCGCCTGCCCACACTGATGCCGCGGTCAAGGCATTGGGAGACTCCGGGATGCGCGCCGTGTTTGCCTACGGGTTTCCCTGGTGGGGGAAGTGGGAAGAGCGCCAGCCCAGTTGGTTCGTGCGAACTGCGACGGAGCACTTCTCTTCGAACAGTCAGCTCCTCAGTCTGGCCCTCGCCGCGCCGGGTCCGGAATTCGTCGACTTCGAAGTGGCACGTGACCATTGGAAGCTGGCACGTGAGACCGGGGCGAGGATCACCGCTCATGTCGGCGTGGGGACCTACGGCCAGGACGCCAAGGTTCAGGAAATGGGTGAGGCCGGGCTTCTCGGGCCTGACACCACCTATATCCATTGCACCACGCTGAACGACACCGAGATCCAAATGATCGTCGACACCGGGGGCACGGTCTCTCTGGCCTCCCCGGTCGAGATGATGATGGGACACGGAATGCCTCCGATCCAGAAGTTCCTGGACCGTGGGCTGCGTCCCAGTCTCAGCATTGATGTCGAGACCAATGTGCCCGCAGACATGTTCAATCAGATGCGCTCGGTCGTCGCTTTGCAGCGGGCGCTCGTCAATGGGACTGACAAGTCCCAGATCTCCATGCGTGAGGTCCTCGAGTGGGCCACGATTGAGGGGGCGAAGGCCAATGGCCTCGACTCCAAAGTCGGAACCCTCACTCCGGGCAAGCAGGCCGACGTGATCATGCTCCGCACCAAACGGGTCAACGTCACCCCTCTCAACGATCCCGCCACCGCCGTGGTTGCCGGGATGGACACCTCCAACGTTGACACGGTCTTGATTGCGGGGCGGGTGATGAAGCAGAACGGCAAGCTGCTTCATGTCGACTGGCCGGCGGTTCGCCGGATGGTTGGCGAATCGCGGGACTACGTGGTCGAGAAGTCGGGTTTCAAACTCCCCAAGATTTAGGCGGGGGAGTTGAGGTACGACGTCTGCATCGTCGGAGCCGGGTTGGTCGGGTTGAGCGTTGGCCGAGCCGTCTTGGAGAAGTATCCGGGCTCCTCGGTTGTGTTGCTCGACAAGGAGGCTGGGGTCGCCGCCCATCAGAGCAGTCACAACAGCGGCGTCGCACATTCCGGTCTCTACTACCGCCCCGGATCCCTGAAAGCACGGCTTTGTGTGGAAGGCCGCGCCGAGCTGGAGCGACTTTGTGACTCAGCGTCCATCCCCTTTCGTCGTCTGGGGAAGCTGGTAATCGCCACCGATTCGGCCGAGCTCGAGGCCCTCGATGAGTTGGAGCGGCGGGGGCGAGCCAACGGGCTGACCGGGCTGCGGCGGCTGGATCTTGCAGGCATTCGTGAGATCGAACCGGCGGCAACCGGGCTACAAGGGCTTCATGTGCCCGAAGCCGGTGTTGTCGACTTTCCCGGGGTCGCCGCCCACCTTGCTGCTGAACTGCAACGTAACGGCGCCGAGGTGCGCACTGGCCTTGAAGTCACCGCGATCGACCATGAAGCCGATGGAGCGCGGATAGTTGCCGGTGACCAGGAAGTTCGAGCCCGGATCATGGTCAATTGCGCCGGGCTCCACTCCGATCGTGTTGCAGCACTGGCCGGTGTGGAGAGTGATATCCGCATCGTCCCGTTCCGGGGCGAGTACTACACCCTCGATCCTGAGGTCTCCCACCTGGTCAAGGGACTCGTCTACCCGGTGCCAGACCCACGGTTCCCGTTCCTCGGAGTTCATTTCACCCGCCGGGTGGACGATTCGGTGGAGGTGGGGCCGAACGCGGTGCTCGCTCTGGGCCGCGAGCAGTATCGGGGATCGCCGATCGGCTGGGGAGACTTGAGGGAGGTGATGGCCCTCCGAGGATTTTGGAAGCTGGCGGGCAGGCATTGGCTCACGGGTGGGGCCGAGATATTCCGGTCGAAATCGCGGGCTCTCTACGCCCGTTCTGCCCAGCGGCTGATTCCCGCCCTCAGAAGTGATCACCTCGGCCAAGGTGGCGTCGGCGTGCGTGCGCAGGCGCTGGGTCGTGATGGCCGATTGGTCGATGACTTCGTCATCGAAGAGGTCGGCGCGACATTGCATGTCCTCAACGCCCCATCGCCCGGGGCCACGGCGAGTTTGGCGATCGGAGCCCACATTGCGGGCCTGCTCAGGCCGCAACTGACCGGGTTGGCGGGCGGAAGGGGTGTGTAGTGTGACTGTTCACTGGTCACCCAGCCTGCCGAGGGTCGCGGTTCGGAAACGAGATGAAGA
>DATDJH010000303.1:0-3550 GCA_036520635.1 Acidimicrobiia bacterium | reverse complement strand
AGTCTCCACCAACCTCACGCGCCGGGCGGTAGAAGGCGTTGAAAGCCCAGCCAGGAATCTCGGGGAACCCATGGGGGAGGAGGCCTTGTTGAATCTTGCGGGCCAATTCCAGTTCGTGGGCGGCGCGTTCCTTGTTCTGGGCGTCCTTCTCCCTCATCTGCACTTCGTAGGCGAGTTGCAGTGCCGGCCCTGCCGTCTGGGCGAGGCGGTCGAGCAACTCGAGGTCGAGTGTCGAGTAACGGGAGTCTGAGGCCCGGTCACCAAGGTCAAGCACCCCGGTTAGGGAGCCTCCGGCAACCAGTGGGACAAGTATCGCCGTCCCATTGGCGCTGAAAGGAGCGAGGCCTTTGCTCGGCGCCACACCTTCGAGATCGATTGCGGCGCCGGAGGCGAGTGCCTTCCTCGTTGCCTTTGAGAATGGCCCGGTGTGGAGCTGTACCGACTTCGGCCGAAGGGCCCTTTCCACCGTGGAGACCAATTCTGCCTCGAGCGTGGCCGGGTCGACGAGGCGGGCCGCCTCCCCAGCGAAGTCGTCGATCACCTGGCGAGCGTCGTAGCGCTCCCGGTAGAACCGCCGATCAACTCCTCGTTGAACCCGTGTTCGCAGTGGTTGAAAGACCAGGACCAAGACTGTTCCGAGGAATACTCCTCCCAGGCCTCCCTGCCATGTGATGGTCAAATCGGAAACCCCCCCGGCCACCGCCGCCACTCCCGCGGAGAGCGCGAGAAAGCCGATTCCCACCAGGGCCGTGACCGTGCCATACACCAAGGCTCGGTTGACCAGGAGATCGAGGTCGAAGAGGCGATGGCGGACGATGGCCACCGAGACTGACACCGGGAACATGAAGACTGCGATGGTCAGCAACACCAGGACATTGAGGGCATAAACCGCCTTGAGGCGCGGAGTAACCACGATGAGGTCGAGCACATCAGCGGTGAGTTCTGGCTGGAGAATCCAGAGCACGAGAAATGCGCCGAGGGCGGTCACCAACGAAATGACGATGGGCTTCGTCGTCTTCACAAAGTCAGGCTGACGGCTGCGAACCAACTGGGCGAAGATCGCCGCGATCGGGAGCCCGACCAGCCAGGCGAACTGGAGGGATGAGGGCCAAACTCGCGGATCGAAGAAGGTGCCGGGAAAGAAGAAGCTAGCCAGCCCGCTGACCGCAGCCGCCACCACCAACCATCTGGTCCAGGACGGTGTCCACTTGCCGTCGGGGAACGTCGCGAGGAAGGCAAGAGTGGCGACGCCGGCCAGGGACCCCCAAAAGCTGATCAGCATTGGTGGGGTGATCGACCCGATGAAGAGGGCAATCTGGTCACCCCGATCGAGAAGCCATAGCGGGGCAAAGAGGCTCGCTCCAAGTGCAGCCAGAGTCACGGCAGCCAATGGAGCTCGATTGGAGGCATCGCGCCGGCCGATGAGAAGCAATGCCAGCCCGAGGAACACGGTGAGTCCGAGCACATGGAGCAGACGTTGAGTGGTCTCGACGAATTCGGGCTGGAACAGAACGGCGAGTTCTTGTTCGATGCGAGGGTCGACCGCCGCCGGACCCTGCGCGATCAAGCCATCTGGTGGGTCGTCAAACAGTGTGACCATCGCAGCCAGGGAGACCACTGCGATCGCCAGCACGGCGATCAGCCCCAACCATCTTGGAACCAGATTCGCCTTCGGAGCCTCGAGTGTCATTCTTCGTTCCCGACTATTCGAGCCAGCTCCAGCTGATCAGAAGCCAGCGCGGTGATCGCTCGAGGGGCCGGCGCTTCGACGAGGACTCCTGCCCAGCGACTCATCTCGATCTGCTCGGTTGGGCCGCCGAGGTCTGGGTCGATCCGATGACAGCCGGCACAGTCGGCGCGTCCGCCCCAACACAGTTCGTCTTCGCACCTTCGCTCCGGGTCGTGCGGGACTATGGGCGCGCCAGCGAGACCCGGCGCCATGTGACATCCGAGGCAGGTGGCACGATCGACATCGGCCGCCATCGCCGTCGGATGGTTGGGGTCCGGTCGATGGGGGACATTCGGCTGGTCGTCGTTGACTACCCAAATCAAAGAGATCACGAATAGGACAGGCAACAGGAAGACCCACCCGACAGCTCTCCGCGTGAGTGAACGTGGAGTGTCAGGCGCAGGGCGATCGAGGAACAGGACCGCCAACAGCCAGGCAACCGCCCACAGGATCAGTCCAACGGCGTAGCCGGTCCGGTGGGACGAAGCATCGAAGGGAAAGCGAAGACTGGCAACTCCGTAGACCGCGGCGGCACCGGCGATGCTGAATGCCACCGTCCGATAGCCGGTGAACCGCAAGGCAGCCACCACTCCGAGAATCAGTAGGACGAGAGCGAAGGCGGCCATCACTGACCAGTGGGTGGTGTGATTCTGGGCGGTCGTGAGGGCCCGAGAGACATGTCCGTCGATCTCCAACCGAAGTGGGAAAAAGGCGATGACGACGAGTGCGATCGCCCAGGACCAGACCGGGCCTTCCCGATAGGGTTTTGCCGGGCGGGCTAGTCCGAGGACCGCTGCCAATGGGATGAGATAGAGAAGGAGACCGACCTGCCAGTGAACGGTGATCGTCACCACGATCACAAGCGTGAGCAGCGTGACCGTCGTCTGAATCAGTCCGGCGAGGTTCCGCTTCGGGCTGAGGAGTTGGGTGATCGCTCCCACCAGGGCCAGTGTGAAGAAGACACCGAAGACGACTTCGTGGAGTCGATGAGACACTTCGGACGACTGAGTCGTGTCCTGATAGGCGTCGGTGAACCAGCCGAACAGGACAAAAGCGGCAGGGGAGAAAACGAGGAGGACGATGACCATCGTCCAGACCGCGACACGGAAGTACTGCTCTTTCGAGGTCTTCTTCGAGGTCAGCGCTTCGTCAGATGACGGAATCGCCTCGGGTGGAGGCGTGGATGACGGACCTGTGCTCACCCTCTACTGACGATCTGAAGCAATAAACGGGTGACACGGACACACGATGAGGGATCACGGATCACCGGAATTCCCGGCCGGGATAAGGTGAGATGGTGATCGCCTTCAAACAGTACATCAACGGCCGGTGGGAGGACGCTCGGGCCGGCGAAACCTGGGATTTGGTCAATCCGGCCACCGAGGAGGTCCTCGAACAGCTTCCGTTTGGTGACGAGACCGACGCCCGCCGGGCCATCGACGCCGCGGCCGCCGCCTTTTCCGAGTGGTCCCATCTGACTGCATACAAGCGGGGCGCCGTGCTGGAGAAGGCGGCGCTGTTCATCGAAGACCATCTCGACGAGTTCGCCCGGATCACCACCGAGGAGGCAGGCAAGCCACTGTCCGAAGCTCGCGGGGAGTGGGCCAGCGCTCCCAACTACTTCCGCTGGGCAGCCGAGGAAGCGCGTCGGGTTTACGGCCGGACCATTCCCGCGCGTCAGGCCGGACGTCGGATCGACGTCATCTATCAGCCGCTGGGTGTGGTCGGGGTGATCACCGCTTGGAACTTCCCGGTCTACAACCAGACCCGCGCCGTGTCGGCGGCGTTGGCGGCCGGATGCACGGTTGTCAGCCGTCCATC
>DATDJH010000302.1:0-4447 GCA_036520635.1 Acidimicrobiia bacterium | reverse complement strand
TCGGTCACGCCGCTGATCAACTTTCCGATCACCTCACGGATGGCGATCCCCGCCTTTCTCTCCCTGGTCACCTACTGGATCTTCGTGATCGTCGGTTTCTCCAAGAATCACTTCAAGTATCTGATCGACACCGCGTGGCCCAGGGCCGTCCCCATAGGCCTCAGGTGGGTGGTTGGCTTGATCGAAGTGGTCTCGATCTTCCTTCTGCGACCGATCACGCTGGCGGTGCGGCTTTTCGCCAACATGGTCGCCGGGCATCTGATGCTGACACTGCTCTTGGGATCCGGTGTGATCTTCGTAGCCGCCATCCCTGAGATCGGGGTCAAAGGCACGATCGGGGTCTTCTGGTTCGCCCTCGGCTTGTTCATGTACCTGCTGGAGATCCTGATCGCCGTGCTCCAGGCCTACATCTTCACCCTCTTGACCGCCATCTACATCGAATCGTCCATCCACTTCGAGCACTAAGGAGAAAGAGAGAATGGAAGGCAATATCGAGGCCCTCACCGGCGCACTTGCCCTGATCGGATACGGTCTGGGCGCCATTGGCCCGGGGATTGGCATCGGAATCGTGGCCGGCAACGCCATAACCGCAATGGCTCGTCAGCCTGAGATGCAGGGCACCATCCGGACCACCATGTTCCTGGGCATCGCCCTCACCGAGGCCCTGGCCCTGATCGGGTTCGTCCTCTTCTTCATCGCCTCGGCTGGATAGGAACCGTCATGCATTTCTTGAATGCCCTGACCGTGCTGGCCCAGGAGGAGGAGACCTCCGGTGGCCTCAGCTTGGTGCTGCCCCACCCCGAGGAGTTGATCGCGGGCATCCTGGCGTTCCTCATCGTCTTCTTCTTTGTCTGGAAGTGGGCGCTGCCGACGATCAACAAGACGCTCGAGGCCCGTCAGCAGGCGATCACCGCCCAGATCGACGAGGCCGAGGCTGCCAAGCGAGAGGCGGAGACCCTCCTCACCGACTACAAGGCTCAACTCGCCGACTCCAAGGCCGAAGGCAACCGGATAGTCGAGGAGGCCCGGGTCGCCGGCGACCAGATGAAGTCGGAGATCATCTCCAAGGCCAATGACGAAGCGGAGCAGCTGATCGCCAAGGCTCGGACCGAGGCGGATACCGAGAAGAGCCGAGCCCTTGCTGATGCCCGACGCGAAGTTGGGGAGCTGTCGGTCGAGCTCGCCGGCAAGATCGTTGGCGAATCACTCGATCCCAAGGCCCACCAGGACCTGGTCGATCGTTACCTCGCCGACCTGGAGAAGATGTAGGTTGGACGACCGGACTGTCTCGTACGCAAACGGGATCCTCGAGCTCGCTAGGGCCGAGGGGGAAGCCGACCGCGTCGAGAATGAGCTCTTTGAGATCGCCCAGGCGCTCGACAAGTCTCCCGAGCTCCGGTCCGCACTGACCGACCCGCAGTTGCCCATCGAGCGCAAGCAGGCCGTGATTGCCGACCTTCTCGGAGCGCGCGCCTCTGCGACCACCGTCGGAATCGTTCAGTACATCGTCAGCCAGGGCCGCATTTCGGAGCTGCCGGACGTGGCCACGGCTCTTGTCGAGAAGGCCGCCGAAGCCCGATCCAAGGCATTGGCTGAGGTTCGTTCCGCAGTTCCCCTGGACGACATCACCATCGAGCGGCTGACTACCGCGCTGAGCAAGGCAACCGGCAAGAGCGTCGAGGTGAAGGTGATCGTCGACGAGTCTGTGATTGGCGGGATCGTTGCCCGGGTTGGAGACACCGTCATCGACGGCTCGATAGCCCGCCGCGTCGATTCGCTCCGCCAGGCCCTGAACACTCGCTAGGAGACCAATGACAGACCTGACTATCACCGCAGACCAGATAACGGAGACGCTTCGCAGCCAGCTGGAGAGCTGGTCGCCAGAGGTCGGCAAGGAGACGGTTGGTTACGTCACGTCCATCGCCGACGGGGTTGCCCGTGTTGAAGGCCTCCCGAGCGTCATGGCCTCTGAGCTTCTCGAATTCCCCGGCGGTCTGAGCGGAGTGACCCTGAATATCGACGAAGACGACCTCGGGGTGGTGCTCCTCGGCGAGTCGAGCCATATTCAGCAAGGTGATCCGGTCAAGCAAACGGGAACGCTGCTCTCGGTGCCTGTCGGTGACGCCCTCCTCGGCCGGGTGATCGATCCGCTTGGCAACCCGCTCGACGGCAAGGGGCCGATCAACACCACAGAGCGCAGGCTCCTCGAGACCCAGGCCCCGAGTGTCGTCCAGCGCCAGCCGGTCAACCAGCCTTTGCAGACCGGCATCAAAGCGATCGACGCGATGACTCCGATCGGGCGCGGTCAGCGACAGCTGATCATCGGCGACCGCCAGATCGGAAAGACCGCGATCCTCGTCGACACCATCATCAATCAGAAGGTCAATCAGGGGACAGCGGACGCGGTCAAATGCATCTACGTGGCCATCGGTCAGAAGGCTTCGACCGTGGCCGAGGTGGTTGCGGTTCTCGAGGAAGCCGGAGCGATGGAGTACACCGTGGTGGTTTATGCCGCCGCCTCCTCTGCGCCGGCCCTCCAGATGTACGCCCCCTACTCCGGATCGGCCATCGGCCAGCACTGGATGTATGACGGGCAGCACGCCCTGGTCGTATTCGATGACCTCTCGAAGCAGGCTGTTGCCTACCGCGAGATCTCCCTGCTCCTGAGGCGCCCCCCAGGTCGCGAGGCGTATCCCGGCGATGTCTTCTATCTCCACAGCCGTCTCCTGGAGCGTTGCGCAAAGCTCTCCGATGAGCTCGGTGGCGGCTCGCTGACCGGTCTTCCCGTGATCGAGACCAAGGCCAACGACATCTCGGCCTACATCCCGACCAACGTCATCTCCATCACCGACGGGCAGTGTTACCTGCAGTCCGACCTCTTCTATCAGGGGATTCGCCCTGCTCTCGACGCTGGGATCTCGGTCTCCCGGGTCGGTGGCGCGGCGCAAATCAGCGCCATGAAGAAGATCGCCGGACCGTTGCGCCTCAACCTGGCCCAGTTCCGCGAGCTGGCAGCGTTCGCCGAATTCGGGTCCGAACTGGATGCCGTCTCCCTGGCCCAGCTCGAACGTGGGCGGCGGGTGGTCGAGGTGCTCAAGCAGCCACAGTTCTCACCGGTGCCGGTCGAGGAGCAGGTGCTTGCGATCTATGCGGTCACCGAAGGGCACATGGACGATGTCGCAATCGGCGACGTTGCCCGTTTCGAGCTCGGTCTGCGTGAATTCTTCAGGTCCCGCCACACCAGCCTCCTCGGCACGATTGCCGACAGCGGCAAGCTGCCTGAGGCCGCTGACATGGACAGCGCCATCGCCGCCTACAAGGAGACCTTCGAGGGCTCCCTGATCGAGGAGTGACGGGTTAGTGGCAGGCGCCCAACTCCGTGACACCCGACGTCGTATCCGAGGCATCGAGTCGACGAAGAAGATCACGCGCGCCATGGAGCTGATCGCCGCCAGCAGGATCCCGAAGGCGATGGCTCGGGTTCAGGGCTCCAAGCCTTACACCGAGAAGTTGATCGAGGTCATCGAGAACGTGAGTGCCGCCCAAGGCGGGACATCGCATCGGTTGCTGGAGCGGCGTGAGGTCCAAACCGTAGGCCTGCTGATCGTCACCTCAGACCGTGGCCTGGCCGGCGCCTACGCATCGAACATCATCAGGCTGGCCGAAGCGCGGATCATCCAATTGGCAAAAGAGGGCAAGGATGTGCTCCTCTACACGGTGGGCAAGAAGGCGCAGAGCTACTTCCGCTATCGGGGATACCGCATCGAGCAGGCCTACGTGGGAGTCACTGACACTCCCGGGTATGGCGACGCCCGCGCCGTTGCCTCACGGGTGATGAGCTCATACGCCGAGCACCACATCGACGCTCTGGAGACCTTCTTCACCAACTTCCGGACGGCAATGACTCAGGTCCCCACCCGGCTCGATCTGCTCCCCATCACCCCTCCCGATCGGAGCGGGGCGGAGACGGGGCAAATCTCCTATCAGTTCGAGCCGTCTCCGGAGGAGATCCTGAGCCGTCTCCTGCCCAGGTATGTCGAGGCCACGATCTTCAACATCCTCCTCGAGGCCTCGGCATCGGAGCACAGCGCCCGGCGGCGGGCGATGAAGGCGGCCACCGACAACGCGGAAGAATTGATCAGGGTGCTCAGCGTTCAGGCGAACCGGGCACGGCAGGCCGAGATCACCACGGCGATCACCGAGATCGTCGGCGGTGCCGAGGCATTGAAAGAGAAGTGAAGATGAAACCCAGAAGTGAACGGAGTGAGCAATGAGTGACACCTTGAGTGTCGGCCGAATCGTCAAGGTGGCCGGCCCGGTCGTCGACGCCGAGTTTCCGCCCGATGGGCTGCCCGAGATCCTCTTCGCGGTCGAGATTCCGATCACGATTGGCGGAGAGACACGGACAATTCTCGCCGAGGTGGCGCAGCACCTGGGCGGCGGCAAG
>DATDJH010000301.1:0-8043 GCA_036520635.1 Acidimicrobiia bacterium | reverse complement strand
GACCATCCCGGTCTCTTTGGCCAAGTCCTGCATCAGCTTGGTGGTGGGGCCATCCGGGATCGGCTCGGCGTACTCGAAGTGCTCGTTCTCCTGCACCTGGCAGAAGTAGGGCCCGTAGAAGAGCTCCTGGAAGCACATCACCTTGGCTCCCTGCTGCGCCGCCTCACGGGCATAGTCGGCGTTCTTCTTGATCATCGAGTCTTTGTCCCCCGTCCACTCGGTCTGGACGACGGCGGCTCTCACGACGTTGGGCATTCAGGTCTCCTTTGTGGCAAACCTAGCGCGGCGGGGGACCCCTCCCCTCCCGGCTTCGCCGGCTCTCCCCCCAACGCTCACTTCGTTCGCTGAGGGGAGAAACCGCTCTCTTCGTTCGCTACTCGCCGTTCTCCCTCAACTCGACCTCACGCCGCGTGAAGCCAGCGCCGCTGGTGTCGGCATCGCCCAAAGCGGCGATTGCGGCCTCGGCCAGGTCGGTCCGATAGGCGTCGGCCGAGATCTCAACCCCCTGCAGCTCCGGAATCTGCTCGGTGGCCACGGCGACCGTCTGGTCCCACAACTCGGTGTTCATCACGCCGATGCCGTTGGTGGCCGGGAAGATCAATCCGAGTATCTCGTTCAGCTGCCATTCCTGATGGCTCTGGCCGAGCGTCGACCCGTTGTCCAAAACCACCTGGACGCATTCGTCGAAGTTGTCGAGACAGTGGATCCAACCCTGGAACGAAGCGGTCAGGAAACGGGTGGCGATGTCCTGGTTCGCCTCGTCGGCGATCCAGTCGGAGGTGACCCACACCGCGTCCTGGAGCATCGCCGTCCCAACCTCGTTGTAACTGATCACATTGAGGTCTTCCGGCTGATAGAGCTCACCGGTGTCGGGATTGACCGCTTCCAGCACCTGGGCGTACTCGTTGTAGATCATGGCCTCAGCTGCGTCGATTTCCCTGTTGAGCAGGGCAGTCATGGTGAAGTCCTGACCAACCAACTCGACGTCTTCGACACCGAACTTGCTGATCGCCGCGGTCAACTCGAACTCGTTGCCGAATCCCCAGTTGCCGACCTTCTTGCCTGCCCAGTCAGCCGGCTCGGTGATTCCGGAGTCGGCCCACGAGACCTGGAGCGTCCCGGAACGCTCGAAGACCTGGGCGATGTTGACGATGTCGGCGCCTCCCTCACGAGACACCAAAGCCTTGGGAACCCACGCCAGCCCGAACTCGGCGCCGCCCGTGGCGAGCACCTGCTGAGGCACGATCTCGACCGCGCCTTCGAGAATCGTCACGTCGAGGCACTGAGCCTCATAGAAGCCCTTGTCGAGTGCGACGTAATACCCGGCAAATTGGGACTGAGCGAACCATTGAAGCTGCAGCCGAACCGGATCCGGTTCCGTGCACTCGTCAGGTGCGACCGTGGTGCCGGGCGCCGCGGTGGTACCCGTTCCGGCCGTGGTGCTGGTTCCCTCTGCTGTTCCCTCGGTCGTCGTTGAGCCGGTACCGGTGTCACCGCAAGCGGCGAGGACAATTGCGAGCGCCGCCAGCCACAGGACGTGGTGGCGCCATTTGGTCGTTGCCAAGTTTCTCCTCCTAGTTGAGGCCGGGAACGTTATCCGGTCGCGAGGGGGCGATGTACGGCGAAATCGGGACCGGTCAGGAGCGACGCATCGAGACATGCCAGGGCATGAAGATCCGCTCGGCCAGGAGGATCAACGCATAGAACGTCACCCCGATCAGCGAAGCAACGAGGATCGCCGCCCAGGCGTCGGGGAACTGGAATAGCTGGGCGCGATTCACGATGTACTGCCCGAGAACGTCCTGTGGTCCACCGAAGTACTCGGCAATGATCGCCGCGATCAGCGAGAGCGCCGTCGCCACCTTCATCGAGGCGAAGAAATAGGGCAGGGCGTTGGGGATCCGAACCCGCCGCATCACCTCGACGGGACTGGCTGCCACGGAGCGCATCAGTTCCAATTCGGCTGGGTCGACCTCGAGCAATCCCCTGGTGGTATTGATCATCACCGGGAAATAGACAACGACGGCGACGACGCCTGACTTTGAAAAGGGGTTGGTGAGACCGAACCAGTTGTTGAAGATTGGTGCCAGCGCCGCGATCGGAGTGGCGTTGAGAGCGATTGCCATGGGGAGCATGCCCTCCCGGAACCCGACCCATCGAGCGGCGGCCAGGGAGGTGGCTACCGCCAGGATCGTGCCGAGCAGAAAGCCGCTGACCGCCTCGATGAGCGTGTTGAAGCCGACACCCCAGATCGTCGCCGAGGTCTCGAAGAAGCTCACCATGATCTCGCTCGGCTTGGGGAGGATGAAGCTCTGAACGCTGAACAGCCGGGTAAGCCCCTCCCAAACCAGGATCACAGCAAAGAACGCCAGGACCGCCGGCCCGTACCGAGCGCCAAAGCGCCGTAGCCCCGACCGTCTGGATGTCGATACAGGCCCGCCTCCCTCGAACGAGGTGATCACTGACGTCTCGTGGCTCTCCCGAATGACTTCGTCACGCTCGGTCACCCATCACCTCGCTCTCCACGGCGCAGGGCTTCCCTGACCTCGGTGATCAGCTGGAAGTAGCGAGTGGCCTCCCTGGTGTCTTCGTCCCGTTTGGTGGCGAGGTCGATGGAGATCTCGTCGCTGATCGAGCCGGGGCGAGGAGACATGACCAGGACACGAGTCGACAGGAAGACGGCTTCCGGGATCGAATGGGTGACGAAGATCACGGTGGTCTCCGTCTCCTCCCAGATCCTCAGGACTTCCTGTTGCATCAACTCGCGGGTCATTTCATCCAGTGCCCCGAACGGCTCGTCCATGAGGAGTAGGGAGGGGTTGAAAGCCAGTGCCCGGGCGATAGCGACCCTCTGCTGCATCCCGCCCGACAGCTGCCATGGATAGTGGTCGGCAAACTGCTCGAGCTGAACCAGGGAGAGCATTTCCTGTGCCTTGGCGGCACGAGCAGCGCTGTCGAAACCCATGATCTCCAACGGAAGTTCGACGTTCTTTTCGACTGTGCGCCAATCGAGGAGGGTTGCCGATTGGAACACCATGCCGTAGTCACGATCCAGCCGAGCCTGTTCCGGTGTCTTGCCATTGATTGCCAGCTCTCCAACCGATGGGGTTGCCAAATCGCCGATCAATCGCAGCAGGGTCGACTTGCCACATCCGGAGGGGCCGATCAACGAGGCGAAATCACCCGCAGACAGCGTCAAATTGATGTTCTTCAGCGCTTCGATGGATTCGGCGCCCTGTCCGAAGACCATCCCGACACCTCGTGCTTCAACCGCGCTCGGCATCAGGACTGTCTCCTGGATGCAGCCACCAAACGATGCTCGGTCAGCGTGATCAGGCCAACGAAGGCAATCCCTGCGAGACCGGCGAGCACAACAGCTGCAAACAACTTCTGGGGCGCGGCCGCGAATTGCTGGGAGAACTGGAGCAGGTCGCGTCCAAGCCCTCCCCGGAATCCCGAGGGAAGCTCACCCACGATGGCGCCGATCACACTCGCCGCAGCCGAGACTTTGAGTGCGGTGAAGATGTAAGGGAGAGCCGAAGGAACCTGGACCTTCCACAGGGTCTCGCGTGGCGTGCTCGCGTAGGACCGCATCAGTTCCATCGAGGTTGGCTCCGGCGACCGCAGCCCTCGGACGGTGTTGATGACTACCGGGAAAAAGGTCAGATAGGCGGCGATCACCGAGACCGTCAGCCATTGCGGCACTGACAACCTCCCGCCCCAAATCACGACCATCGGGGCTATCGCAATGATGGGGACGGTTTGTGAGGCCACCACAAAAGGCATGAACGCCCGCTCAGCAGTGGTGGACCTGACGAACAAGACGCCCAGCCCGAAACCGATCGCCCCCCCGATCAGGAACCCGACAAACGCCTCGCGGAGAGTGAGCAGGGCTGCCTTGAGCTCCACCCAGAGTAAGAGTGGCCCGTTTCGCTGCGCCGGCTGGAACAACGCGCCGATGATGTCCCAGGTATGGGGCATCGTGCGGTTGTCGGGCCGGACTGGCCAGGTCCATTCCAGAGCCGTCCAGATGACCTTGTAGCCCTCCCACAGGAGCACGAACACCACAAGGATCCCGAGAATCGAGAGACCACTGCGGGTTGCACGACTTACGCCTCTCGTGGTCATCGGGGCGGGACTCTACCGGCGGGTGTAACCGCACGGCTCTGACATGGGTCTAGGCCTAAGACCCCGATGTTTGGCAAGCAACTCCAAGTCGGTACCGTTACCACCACACACGATGAGGCGATGAATGGCTCGAGATGAGAAATATGAACTGGTCGAGGCAGTCGACAAGGTCGTCGACCGACTGATCAAAGAACATCAGCAGCGGCGGAGTGATTGGTACTTCCACGAATTTGTCCCCTGGGAACGCGGTGAGAGCTTCAAGGAGAAGCCCTGGGACGTCTCGCAGTGCACCATCTCCGAGAACGCACGAACCGCACTCGTCCTGAATCTGCTGACCGAAGACAACCTTCCCTATTACCACGCCCTGATCGAGAAATACATGCCGCCGACCTCGGCGTTCAGCGCCTGGAATCATCTGTGGACCGCAGAAGAGGCGCAACATGCCATCGCTATCCGCAGCTACTTGCTCACCTCACGCAACTGCGACCCCTACGAGCTGGAGGACGACCGCAAGTCGACGATGATCAACGGGTACCAGCCCACCTTTGACGACCCGACCGAGATCTTCGCCTACACCGCGGCACAGGAGTTGGCGACCCGGGTGAGCCATCGCAACGCGGGCAAGATCACCGACGACCCTGCGGCCTTCGAATTGATGCGGCTCATCGCCTCTGATGAGAACCACCACTTCATTTTCTACAAGTCGGTGATGCAGGCAATGCTCGACTCCGAGCCTTCCCTGGTCCTGGGTGGGATCTTCAAAGTGTTCGACAACTTCCAGATGCCCGGCGCCGCTATGCCCCGATTCGTCCGCAGATCGATCGACGTGGCACGTGCCGGCGTCTACAACCTGCGAATCCACCACGACCGAGTGCTGGTGCCTCTGTTGAAGGACTGGTCCATAGGCGACCTGACGGGTCTCACGACCGCCGCCGCCGAAATGCAAGACAAGATCATGGCCCTGCCCGCACAGATCATGGAGCGAGCAGAGAATTTCGAGCGACGGGTCGGGATCGTCCCCGCCTGACCTCCCCGGGCAGTGGTCCTAACCTCGGACCGCAATGAGAATGGTCGGTGTCGATGAGAGGCGGGCCCGACTGGGGATCCGTCACCACCTCGCCGAGCAGTCAGAGAGCACCGTCGCTGTGGTCTCTGACATGGTCGGGCTTCACTCCTCAGACCCTGCCACGGTGTTTCTGTCCTCCCGGGCACGGGTGACGTCCCTGAAGGTCTCGGACCTCGAATCGGACCTCTACGAAAACCGGTCCCTGGCCCGGGTACTGGGCATGAGGCGAACCCTCTGGGTGGTACCGACGGAATCCGTCACCGAGGTCCACAACTCGTCCACGATCAAGATCGCCGGCCCGGAGTTGAGACGCCTGGCGAACATGGTCGAAGGAGCAGGGCTCTCCGCCGACGGTGCCGACTGGTATCGCAAGGTGTCGGAGAAGACGCTCGCCGTCATCGAGGCCAGAGGCGAAGCCATGGCGGCGGTCGAATTGACGAAGGACGTTCCGGAGCTCCGGGAGCAGTTCACCTTCTACAAGGCCGATGGGACGGTGATCGGCCGCACGGGAGCATCGACCCGGGTCCTCTTCGCACTGGCCGCGGAGGGACGCGTGATTAGAGCCAGGCCCCGAGGCAGCTGGGTATCCGGCCAATACCGGTGGGCGGAAACAGCCGATTGGCTGGGAGCACCGATCCCCGCCATGCCGAAGGGCGCGGCCCAGGTCGAGATCCTCGGACGATTGTTACTGGGCTTCGGGCCGATCACCGAAGTCGACATGGCATGGTGGACCGGGTGGACCAAAGGCGATGTCCGGATCGCGCTTCGGAATCTCAAGGCGGCAGAGGTCGAAACGGACATCGGTCCCGCCTACCTCCACCCCCAGGACCTCGAGCCGGTCACGGCCTCGACCTCGTGGGTCGCGTTCCTGCCTTCGCTCGACCCAACGACCATGGGCTGGAAGGAACGAGGTTGGTATCTGGGCGACCATGCTCCCCGGGTCTTCGATCGAAACGGAAACGCCGGAGCCACCGTGTGGTGTGACGGGCGAATCGTCGGAGGATGGTCACAACGCCCCGGCGGCGAGGTCAGATATCGACTCCTCCAAGACGTCGGAACGGACTCGTCTAACGCGATCGAGCGCGAGGCCGGGAGTCTGCAGACCTGGCTCGACGGCACCACTGTGAGCGCTCGATTCCCTGCGCCCTTAGACAAGCTCTTGGCAGGCCAAACGCCGAATTAAGTCGTATTGTCCCGGCAACAAGGAAGGAATCGATTGCGCAAACTGACCCTCGCTATGACTGCCCTGGCCCTCTTCCTCGCCGCTTGTGGCGGCGGCTCCGAGGCCACGACCACAACGGCCGCCACCGGGACCACGGCTCCGAGTGATCAGGTGCTGATCACGGTCGACAGTCTCTCCTTCCCTGCTGAGGTGACCATCCCTGCGGGCAAATCCGTGGCCTGGAAGAACGAGATGCTGGTGATTCACCAGATCGTCTTCGACACCCATGACGGGCAGCCGGCGGGCCTCGATCCGATGAATCTCAATGGTGGGGCAACGGTTGAGATCACCCTGGAACCGGGTACCTGGGCCTACTTCTGCGGGCTCCATTCCCAGATGACGGGAACGCTGGTCGTCGAAGGCTGACCTGCTCCGGCCGGGCCCGGCTATTGGTGGCGTTGGAGCAGGCGGACGGTCGTCGTTTGTTCCACCGTGATGAAGGCATCGGGGTTCGTCGTCTCGATCAAGTCGACAATCTCCGAAACCTTGCGGCGAGGAACCACACAAAAAGTGATCCGGACCTCGCCCTCGCGCCCGTCACCGTTGACCACTGTGGCGCCGTGACCGCGGGCGCGTAGCAACTCGGCGACACTCGGCGTTTCCACCGGGGCGATCACACGCAACAGGGATTGGCCGATCGCCAGCCACTCTTCGACCAGCGCACCACCGTAGGTGCCTGCTGCGAATCCGAGGGCAAAGGCGAGCACGCGGGCCGGGTCGTCGAACCCACTGAGGACCCTGGCGATGGCGAGAACCCACACCAATGATTCAAAGAACCCGAGAACGGCGGCTGAGCCCTTCTTGCCCCGGCTCAACAAGACGATCCGGACAGTCGCCATGCCCACATCCAGGACCCTGAGAACAAAGATGATCAGTAGGTCGAGAAACAGCTCCATGAGCGGTGATCACGGTAGAAGCAGCCCCTCGAGGGCCCGGGGATCTGGCTCAGCCGAGAAGCTGGTTTCGGCGCCGCTCCATCCCCGACACGATGGACCATGCGACGACCAGGGCGAGGAGGACGATCCACACCCAGCTCGCCTCGATCATCTCGACGGCGAGACTGAACCGAGCCTGGAAATCAACACCGGTGATCGGAGATATCGCCATCACCTGACCGAAGAGATTGCCGTCGAAGTCGGCCTGGAGGCCACGCGTCGCCTGGCGGATACCACTTCCCTCCGGAGGATCCCCAGGGCCAGGAGGCTGCGGGTCGTCGCCGCCGCCGATCGCGATCACGGCGGAGCCATTGTCTTCCGAAGTCGTGGTGGTGTCAGCCACTGTCGTGGTGCTCGTAGTCGAGCCCGGATCAGCGCTGGTCGTATCGCTCGCTGCCCGGGTAGTAGTTGTGGAACGTGCCGTGGTGGTCGTGGTCGACGAGTCAGACCTCGTGGTGGAGGTGGTCGCCTGCCCGCCATCCCCCTCGGTGGTGGTGGTCGTGCTGGGAGCAGTGGTTGTGGTCGTGTCCTCGATCAGCTCGCCGGAGATCTCGACATTGTCGATAAAGACGTCGCTGGTGGTGACTAAGCCCGTCACGAGGAACCGAATCCGCAGTTGCTCAGAGTTGAAGTCGGAGAGGTCCAATGTCACGTGGTCCTGTCCCTCTTCGGACAGGTCGTGCGCGGCAATG
>DATDJH010000300.1:0-3835 GCA_036520635.1 Acidimicrobiia bacterium | reverse complement strand
GAGATCAGCCCAATCGACCTCCCGGACGGCCGGACCATCTCGGCGGACGACGGCCCCCGGCCGAACACCACGATCGAGAAGCTGGCCGATTTGGCCCCGGTGTTCAAGCAGGGCGGAACGGTCACCGCCGGCAACTCTTGCCCTCTCAATGACGGTTCTGCAGCCGTCCTGGTGATGTCGGCCGACCGGGCCGGCCAACTGGGTCTGGACCCGCTGGCTCGGATCGTTGCCTCTTCGGTGGTCGGGCTCGAGCCCGAGCTCATGGGCATGGGGCCGGTTGGGGCGGTGCGCTCAGTCCTCGCCCAGGCCGGGATGAGCCTGGCCGACATCGATGTGATCGAGATCAACGAGGCGTTCGCCGCCCAGGTATTGGCCTGTGCCGATGAGCTGGACATCGACATCGAGAAGCTCAATCCTCACGGGGGCTCGATCGCCCTCGGGCACCCGTTCGGGATGACCGGGGCCAGGATCATGGGCACCCTCATCAACGGTTTGCGAAACCGCGACCAGGCCATCGGTCTGGAGACAATGTGCGTCGGCGGTGGGCAGGGGATGGCGATGATTATCGAGCGGCTCAGCTAGACCCCGCCCTACCCTTCCCGCATCGTGCGGATCAACGTCGTCACCATCTTTCCGGACTACTTCGAGAGCCCGTTGCGGGTCAGCCTGGTGGCCAGGGCCCTCGAGGCGGGTGCCCTCGAGGTTGAACTGATCGACTTGCGGGAGCACGGTCTTGGCAGGCACCGTCAGGTCGATGACGCTCCTTTCGGAGGCGGAGCGGGCATGGTGATGATGATCGAGCCGCTTGCGGCCGCCCTCGAGCCACTCACTGGTTCGCACCGTGTGCTCTTCACTCCTGTCGGGCATCCAATGACCCAGGCCACCCTCGACGACTGGGCCGGCCGCGAGGAGGTCACTTTCGTTTGCGGCCGTTACGAAGGGGTCGACCAGAGGGTGGCCGACAATCTGATCGACGAGGAGGTCTCGTTGGGAGACTTCGTCCTTGCCGGAGGCGAGGTTGCCGCCGCCGCATCGATCGAGGGAATCGCTCGACTCCTTCCCGGGGTGGTCGGCAATCCGGATTCGACGGAGACCGAGTCATTTCGCCACGGTTTGCTAGAGGAGCCGGTCTACACCCGCCCTGCTGAGTTCAACGGATGGCCGGTGCCCGAGATCCTCCTGTCGGGTGACCACGGCAAGGTGGATGAGTGGCGCTCCCAACAGCGCATCGAGCGGACCAGGGCTCGTCGCCCGGACCTTTTGGCAGATGGCGACAAATCGGAGACCTGATACAATTTCTGCCGGGTCGGGATTATCAGACCCTTTCCGACCGCTCCTAGGAGTCTCCCAATGAACGATCTTCACCTTGTCGAGAGCGCGTATGTCCGCGACGACATCCCCGAATTCAGGCCCGGCGACACCGTCAAGGTCCATGTGCGGGTCATGGAAGCCGGCCGGGAGAGGATCCAGGTCTTCGAAGGTGTGGTCATCGCCCGCAACCGAACCGGCGCCCGTGCCTCGTTCACGGTTCGCAAGATCAGCTTCGGCATCGGAGTCGAGAGGGTGTTTCCAGTGAACGCGCCGATCATCTCAAAGATCGAAGTGGCTCGCCGCGGTGATGTCCGCCGGTCGAAGCTCTATTACCTCCGTGACCGGGTCGGGAAGTCCGCCCGGATCAAGGAGCTGCGCGACTGACCCTGCCCACGCCAAACCAGGTAGAAGGCGCCCCCGAGGAGAGCCCGGCGCCGGAGAAGAAGCGATCATTCCTCGCCGAGCTCCCCGGCCTCCTTCTGACCGCTCTCGCCATCGCGGTCATCATCAAGACCTTCCTCATCCAGCCGTTCTGGATCCCGTCGGGCTCGATGGAGCCCACCATCGAGATCAATGATCGGGTGATGGTGAACAAGCTCGCCTACAAGTGGGGTGAGCCGCAACGCGGCGACATCGTCGTTTTTCGCGATCCGCGCGAGGACGAGATCGAGGAGTCAATCCCTGAGGCGGTCATTCGATCGGTGCTCGAAGCGGTCGGGGTGCGCACCCGGGGCCGGGACGATCTGATCAAGAGGGTCATCGGCCTTCCTGGCGACACAATCGAAATCAGGGCCAACCACATCGTCGTCAATGGGACCCCACTCGACGAGGCATATCTGGAAGAAGATCTCGAGATGCCTGACGAGGGGCCATTCCCGGTCGGTGAGGGGGAGGTCTTCGTGATGGGGGACAACCGAAACGCCTCTTTCGACAGCCGTCGCTTCGGCCCGGTGCCGCTGGAGGATCTCGTCGGGCAGGCATTCGTGACCATCTGGCCGCTGGCACATTTTGGCGCCTTCTGAAAAAACCCTGTCCTTGGTGGATGTTTAGATTCTCTTGGCGACATATGATCGCCAGCAGCGTGTGAAGAGGAGTGCATGGAAGAGGACCTGGAGCGCTACGAGTCCGAGGTAGAGCTCAAGATCTACAAGGAGTACCACGACGTCCTGCCGATGTTTCGGTATGTCGTGGAGACCGAGCGTCGCTTCTACCTCGCTAACGAAGTAGACCTTCAAGTGCGCGATGCCAACGGCTCGATCTTCTTCGAGGTGGAGATGCGCGACGCATGGGTTTGGGACATGTTTCGTCCCGCCCGCTTCCTGCAACACGTGAAAGTTCTCACTTTCCGCGACGTGAACGTCGAGGAACTGGAACAGCAAGAGCTGTCTCTCTGAACGACACCGGTGCAGTCGGGCGCCTGGGTGAGAGCCTCGCCCGCAGGTTCCTCACCGATCACGGTCTTTCGATCGTCGCCAGCAACGTGCGCGTCGAAGGTGGCGAGATCGACATCGTGGCTTCTGACCATGGACGGACAGTCGCCGTGGAAGTCCGGGCCATCACCGGGGAAGGCGATCCGATCGACGCCATCGACGCCGGGAAACGACGAAGGGTTCGTCGTTTGGCCCACCAAGCGGGTGCGACCAGGGTCGACTTCGTCGGGATCAGAATCGAAACCGGGGCCGCCGTGGTCCATTGGGTGCCTGGCGGAGTTTGACACTCGTTTTCGGGCTTCCCTAGCTTGGACGCAATGGCCGGCACCTCCAACGCGATCACAGTCGAAGGACTGGTCAAGCATTACAAGAAGACCACAGCCCTCGACGGTCTCGACTTCACCATCCCGTCAGGTGCGATCACCGGATTCCTCGGCCCGAATGGGGCGGGGAAGACCACGACGTTTCGCTCGCTTCTCGGCCTGACCCGGCCCAACAGCGGGAGTGTTGAGGTCCTCGGCCACAAGGTGCCTTCCGAGTTGAAGGCCGTCACCAAGCAGGTGGGAGCCATCATCGAGGAGCCCGGGCTGATTCGCGCCCTCGGAGGGCGGGTCAACCTCCTGGTAGCAGCGGACACCCTCGGTTTCGGCCACGAGCGAATCGATGAGATGCTCGAGTTCGTCGGGCTCACCCAGGACGCCGATCGTCGGGTCGAGCAGTACTCGAAGGGGATGCGCCAGCGTCTGGCACTTGCCGCCGCGCTCCTCGGCGAGCCAGATCTGCTGCTTCTCGACGAGCCGCTCGACGGTCTCGACCCGGCCGGTCAGCGAGACTTCCGGGAGCGTCTTCGCGAGTTGGCGAATGAGGGTCGCACGGTGGTGGTGTCGAGCCATGACCTTGCCGATATCGAGGCATTGGCGGACTATGTCGTCGTCATCAACCACGGCCGTCTGGTCGCGCAGGGCACGCTCGATGAGCTCTTGGGCGATGGGCGGGGGACCCGGGTCGTAGTGGTCGATCAGAGCGCGGCGGTCGCCGTGCTTGCCGCGGCCGGGATCGAGTCCACCTCCGCCGGCGATGGCCTGACGGTCCAC
>DATDJH010000299.1:0-2395 GCA_036520635.1 Acidimicrobiia bacterium | reverse complement strand
GGCCTGCGATGTCGTGGACGTCGCGAGCGATCCGTTCCCGCTCGGCGATGGTGGCGAGATGAGCGACCCGGCGGTTCTCAGCCCGGAGTGCGACCGCGCGATAGTCCCGTGACACATCATGGAAGACGGCAGATCCGATGACCCAGATCATGATCACCGGGATGAATATGAAGACCCGAAACGGCCAAGGGATCGAGCTCAAGAAGAAGCCGGTCAGAGTGAGGACGGTGATCACCGACAGTCTGAGTCGGAGCGTCTCCTGAGTGGCTGACCTGGCAACGAGAGCGGCGGCGTAGATAGGCAGCGCCATGATTGCTGTCGAGTCGAAGGGTGCCGTCGCCAGGGCCAGCAGCATCAGGACTGCTGCTCCCCCGATATCCCAACCTCGAATTTCCGAAACGACGAAGGTGGGGAGAGCGACGACAACCACTCCGACAGCCAAGAGCCAATCCTCAGGACCGGCGTCGGGGGAGAAGATCGGTCCGACGAGGATGAATGCGAAGAAGACCAGGGGGGCCCAACGCGAGAAACCGGAACGCCTCGTGTCGAGGCGTTCCGAGTTCCCGAGTCTGAGTGTCGTGTCGTTCACACTTCCGCGGAACGGTACGCCAACGCTGCCGCGATCGCTCCCACGATCGTTGTTCCCAGGAGATAGGCGACGTGATCCCACGCCCCTCCGCCTTCGACCTGCGCCAGCGCCAGTTGCGCCAGGTGATAGGGCGGGAGGTAAACCGCGATTTCTCCGAGCCACGTCGGGAGCATCTCCAGCGGAAACCAGAGGCCCGAGAGAATCACCGAAGGAATCAGCATCGCGTTGAGCACGGCTATTGCGCTGTTGAGACTGAACCTCGCCCCGACAGCCAGAGAGAAGAGGCTGAATGGCAAGGCTCCGAGTAGCAGGACACCGATGACACGTAGGACCTGAGGCACGTCCAGCGGTCCAGCGGTGAAACGGGCGACCAGGGTTATCCCTGTCAGGGTGACGATGGCATAAGGCAGTGCTGCCGTGACCTTCGCGGACAGTGTCACGCCAAGCGGCGTTCCGTCCGCCCGCTTGACGCGGAGCCAGCCTCGCTCCCTGGCGTCGGCGAGGCCGACACCCGGGTTTATCAGAACCGCTGAGAGCACTGCAAACGCCCCGTACGTGGCCAATGAACCCACGCCGAAGCCGTCTCCCTCGTTGCCAAACATCGCTGCGAACAGTGCAAAGAATGCCACTGGCACCAGCACCGAGAAAAGGAGAGCGGTCGGCTCCCTGACGATTCCCAGGAGCTCGTCTCGCACCTCTGTGCGAAAGATCCGGGTGTTCATGCTGCTACCTCCTCATGGTTGGTCAGTGCGACGAGGACCTCCTCGAGGCTCGCCGTCGCCACGGTCAAATCGTTTGCCTCGGGGTCGAGGTCGAGCAGCGTGCTGACGACCTGCTCACTGTCGGTCGCTGCAATCACGGTGCGCCCGTCACGAAGCTCGACCGAGTGCACCGAGTCGAGCGCTCTGATCACACTCACCGGTACCTTCGTCCGGACTTCGATCCGACGGTCGGGGAGCGTCCGACGCAGCTCGTCTGGCGTCCCCTCCGCGACTATTCGTCCGCGATCGACCACGACGACCCGATCGGCGACCGCTGCCGCCTCTTCAACGAGGTGCGTCGTGATGAGCACACCGGCTCCGTCGTCGAGACGTCGCCGGATCGTTTTCCAGAACCGACGCCGTGCCTCCACATCGAGTCCTTCGGTGGGCTCGTCCAGTACCAGCAGAACCGGATCGGCAACAAGCCCCATCGCGAGCTGCAACCGCTGTTGCTGTCCGCCGGAGAGCTTGACCGCCCGCCGCTTCTCCAAGCCGGCCAGGCCCATCTCGGCGATGGCATTGCTGGCTGCCTCCGGAGGGCAACCCCGGCGGGCGGCCGCACCCCCGACGATCTCGCCGACGGTGAGTGACCGCGGGAAACCGACCGCTTGTTGGACGACACCGAGCCTGCGGCGGGTCTCGGCGCGACGAGGGTCGCCACCTGCCACTTCGATGAGGTCGGCGTTGCCTCTGATCAATCCGATCACGTTGCGGACGAGGGTCGTCTTACCGGCCCCATTTGGGCCGAGAAGTGCGACACACTCCCCCGACTTGACAGTCAGATCGACTCCGGCAAGCGCCGTGTGGTCACCGTATCGGTGAACGAGACCTCGCACTTCGAGCACATGTTCCATCTACTACCTCCTTGACACCGATCATGCGGAATGACCGGTGCGAGCGGTAGTGAGATCGATCACGAACTCGATGTGACAGATGTCATCCTGATCAAGCCAGGCCTAGGCGCCCGTCCTGTGGAGCGTCAATGCAGCTAGCGGACCCTGACCGGGGTGGAATTGTGGAGCTGACGGGATTTGAACCCGTGACC
>DATDJH010000298.1:0-3803 GCA_036520635.1 Acidimicrobiia bacterium | reverse complement strand
GTTAGCGCCGCGGTGGCCGCTTTCCCCGGTTGGGCCGCACTTGCTCCGAAGGAACGGGGCGAGCACCTCCATCGCCTGGCCGACCTGATCGATCAGAACATCGAGGCCATCGCCCAGGTCGAGTGTGTCGACATGGCGATGCTTCTCGAGAGCCTTCAGGCGCGGGTCATCCATCGTGGCGCCGAGAACTTCCGCAACTATGCCGATCTGGCCGCGGAGTGGGAGGGTCGCCGCTGGTCGTCCAAGGGGACGGACAACCAGGTTCAACGGATGCCTGCGGGCCCGGCGGTGATCATCACTCCTTGGAACGCCCCTTGGATCCTGTCCACCTGGAAGATTGCCCCCGCACTCGCCGCGGGCAACCCTGTGATCCTCAAACCCGCGGAATGGGCCCCGCTCTCCGCCTCGATTCTGGCCGACCTCGCCGATCAGGCCGGGATTCCTCCCGGGGTGCTCAACGTGGTTCAGGGCATCGGCGAGGAAGTGGGCGCGGCTCTGGTCTCTGACCGCCGGGTGCGACGGATCTCATTCACCGGCTCACCGGAGACTGCGCGACACATCGGGATCGCTGCTGCGTCGAACATCGTTCCGTTCACCGCCGAACTCGGTGGCAAGGGGCCTTTCCTTGTGTTCGCCGACTCTGATCTGGAGGCCGCTGCCCGTAAGGCTGCCGGCCAATACGACGACGCCGGGCAGGTTTGTCTCGCCGGTACCCGGCTCCTCGTGGAGGAGTCGGTCTCGTCCGACTTCCTCGAGTTGTTCCATCGGTTCACCGACGCCCATGTGCTCGGTGACAGCCGGAGCCCGCAAACGACGATCAGCCCTCTGATCCACCCCGACCATCTGGCGCGGGTCGACGGGTTCGTGAAACGGGCGCGGGACGCGGGTGACCGGATCGTCCGCGGCGGGGAGCGCTGGAAGCAGGATGGCCTCTGGTACGAGCCAACCCTGATCGAGCCCAAGTCGAACGACTCCGAGGTGGTGCAACGGGAGGTGTTCGGGCCGGTGCTCACCTACCAGACCTTTGCCACCGAGGCTGAAGGCATCGCTTTGGCCAACTCCACCCAATACGGGCTCTCAGGGATTGTCTACACCGGATCGGAGGAACGGGCCGAGCGGGTGGGCCGTGGAGTCCGGGCGGGGACGATCTGGGTCAACACCTTCTTGGTGCGTGACTTGACCGCCCCATTCGGCGGGTTCCGAATCTCCGGGATCGGGCGAGAAGGCGGCGACTACGCCCTCGACTTCCATTCCGACCTGAAGACACTCCAGGTCAACCAGGGGACGGTCGGCTGAGGAGCGCTTCCGATGTCCCCCCTATTCAAGGGGGGACGGGGGGTTCGCATGCCGCAAAGAAATCTTCCAAATTCCTGAACAGGGGTATGGAATCTGTCGGTGGGGGTTTGTAGGGTAACGAACATATGTTCGAGAGCGAGGGAATCCCCAAAGGACTGGCGGAAATGGCGCCCGGTCCGCAGCTGGCCGCGATCCTGTTGTCGATCGATCGGGACCGGATCACCGGAAGGGAGCGGGTGATCCTGATGAAGGCCCGGTCCCGGCTCCGGGCGTGGGTCGAGTCGGATCTCTACGCCGACCTGTTGTCCGTCGCTGCTGCCGAAGCAGAGATCTTTGGCCAACCGGAAGAGGCGATGGAGGCCGCCGCTGGCGAGATCCAGGCCGCACTCAATCTCACCCGCCGTTCTGCCGACATCCAAATGGGGTTGGCCTACCAACTCGGCGACCGCCTCCCCGACGTTTGGGCCGCCTTGCACGCCGGGTCGATCGACCTGGCTCGCGCGCGGGTGCTCTGCGACGAGACGATGCACCTCCCCATCGAAGACGCTAGACGGATTGCCGAAATCGCACTGGAACGGGCACCTCGCCAGACCACCGGCCAGTTGGGAGCCCGGATCCGGAGATTGGTCATCGCTTTGGGCCCCGACCTAGCCAAGGATCGCTACACGAAGGCGATGGAGGATCGTCGGGTGGTCCTCGAGCCAAACCACCACGGCACCTCCAACCTCACTGGCCTCGAGCTACCCGCTGCCGATGCCCAAGCCGCAATGGGACGGATCAACACTTTGGCCAAGGCTGCCAAAAGTGCTGACGACCCTCGGACCATGGACCAAGTTCGGGCCGACGTCTACCTCGACCTCCTCAACGGCCGCCACCTCAAGCAGAGTCGAGGCCGGGGAATGGTCGACATGACCGTGGAGCTGACCACCCTGGCCGGCCTCGACGATCATCCTGGAGACCTCAACGGCTACGGACCCGTCATCGCCGATGTCGCCTGCCAGGTCGCCGCCACTCAGGCCGATGTCGAGCATCGGGTGACGGTTACCGAGCACGGGGAGCCGATCTGGACCGGTATCACCCGGCGACGTCCAACCAGCAGTCAGAAGCGATACGTCCAAGCACGGGACCGGACCTGTGTCTTCCCCGGATGTCGCATGCCCGCCACCGAGTGTGACATCGACCACACCATCGACTACTCACAAGGCGGGCCGACCACCCCGTGGAACAACGCCCCACTTTGCCGCCACCACCACCGTGGCAAACACAAGCGAGGCTGGAAACTGGAAAGAACCGCACCCGGCGCTTACAAATCGGCCATACCTACACCGTCGAGCCCGAACCGCCGTAGCACCCAGGGTCCCCGCCACGTATCGTCGACAACTAATGGAGCCACCCCATTACGAGCGGGTACGGCCCGCTCCGATCCCACTCGCTACACCAATTGTCGGGATAGGCAGCTTTCGCGCGACCGTCATCGACGTGAACGACCTCGATCAGGGGTACGCCTTCTGGTCGGCGGTCACAGGTCTCGAGGTGATCGGGCGCGACCCGGGCGGTTGGCATGGCCGATTTGGATATCTCGGGCGTAAGGATCCGTGGAAGCACGAGCTCATCCTTCAGGTGGTGGACAGTTCAAAGGGCGAACGGCCCAACCGTGCCCACATCGACGTGACCCCGAACAAGGGCATCGACGACGCGATAACCCGGATCCTCAGCCTTGGCGGTTCGGTGAAGAAGCCGCCAAGCTTGTACCCGAGACCGGGCTCGCATGGAGACGAACCACCGATCATCGACTGGGCGGTCATGCAGGACCCGTTTGGCAACGAGTTCTGCCTGGTCGACGATTTGTCCGATGCCCAGATCGAAGCGGTGGCGAAGGCCACGGCGGGCGGTGCATCAACCGACGAGGAATGGCGGACCGCCGCCAACGGAACGCGTTAGAAACAATCGGCCAGAGGCCGGCTCTACCAGTTGAGGGCTACGTACTTGGTCTCCAGGTACTCGTCCATCCCCTCATGGGACCCTTCCCGACCTACGCCGGAGTGCTTGACGCCGCCAAACGGCGCCGCCGGGTCCGAGACCAGACCGCGATTGACCCCGACCATGCCTGCTTCGATGCCTTCCGCCGCACGCAGCCCTCGCGCCAGGTCGCCGCTGTAAAGGTATGCGGCGAGCCCGTACACCGTGTCGTTGGCCAGTGCGATTGCCTCCTCGTCGGTCTCGAAGGTCACCACCGGCGCCACCGGGCCGAAGATCTCCTGCTGGAGGATGTCGGAGCCGGCCGCCACCCCGCTGAGGACGGTCGGCTCGTAGAAGAACCCCTGACGGTCGGGTACCGAGGCTCCAGTCACCACCCGGGCGCCTTCGTCGACGGCACCTTGCACCAACTTGGCGATGTCGTCACGCGAGCGCTCGTTGATCATCGGGCCGACCTGATTGGAACGGTCGATCCCGGGACCCATCTTCAACGACCCCATCGCACCGGCGAGCATCGAGGTGAACTCATC
>DATDJH010000297.1:0-12983 GCA_036520635.1 Acidimicrobiia bacterium | reverse complement strand
CCAACCCCGACCACCAATGAGGCACTCTGTCCCTCGGTTTGACGCCATATCTCAGGCCCGGTGGTGTCGTAGTGCGCCTGAGGGTTGGCGGGGTTGGTGTATTGGTCTGGGTGGAAAGCGCCCTCGATCTCGCCGGCGAGGCGTCTTGCCACCCCGTAGTAGGAGTCGGGATGACTCGGAAGCAAGTCGGTGGGGGTGACGATGACCTCGGCCCCGTAAGCGGTGAGCAGGTCGCGCTTCTCCTGCGACACTTTGTCGGGCACGGTGCATATCACTCGGTAACCGCGAACCGCGCCGATCATGGCAAGGCCGACGCCGGTGTTGCCCGAGGTCGGTTCGACAATCGTTCCCCCGGGTCGGAGCAGCCCGGCTTTCTCGGCGGCATCGATCATTGACACGGCGATGCGCTCTTTGATCGAGCCACCCGGGTTCATGTGCTCGATCTTGGCCACGAGGTTGCCCGGTTCATGGAGACGGCCGAGACGGACCAGTGGTGTGTTGCCAATGGCGGCGACTACGTCGTCGAAGATCTCCATGGCCACAGGAGGCTAGGCCTGCTCGGTTGGAGGCGAATCGCGGCCCGCTCCTAACCTTGCATCTGTGACCCGACTTGCTCGCTTCGCCTGGTTCACCCTCGGTTTCAACGTGGTGGTGATCCTGATGGGCGCTCTGGTCCGATCCACTGGATCAGGGGCGGGATGCGGTCGCTCGTGGCCAGTCTGTCAGGGTGAGGTGCTCCCTCCCCTGCAGGGGGCGACACGGATTGAGTTTGCGCACCGCTCCGCCAGTGGAATCGCCCTGGTGCTCGTTGTAGCTCTCGCCGTTCTGGTGTGGCGCCAGGTCCCCGCGGGGCAACCCTCGCGACGGGGGGCACTGCTCTCAGTGATCTCAATCGTCGGGGAAGCGCTGATCGGCGCCACGATCGTCCTTGCCGAGTGGGTCGCCGACGACACCTCGGTAGCCAGGGTGTTCGCCGTTCCACTCCATCTCGTTAACACTCTGTTCCTGCTTGCGGCTTTGACACTTACCGCCTTCTGGCTTTCGGGCGGGAGGCGCCTGGAGCCCAAATCTCACCCTGAGGTGTGGCGATGGGTGCTTGCGGGCGGGATCGCGATCATCCTGCTGGCCGCCACCGGGGCGGTCACCGCGCTCGCCGACACCCTGTTCCCGAAGGATTCGGTTGGCCTCAGTGATTCAGGCGAGGCTCACTTCCTGACCGACCTGAGAATGATCCACCCGTTCCTAGCCATCCTCGCGGCCTCGATCGGGTGGTGGGTTTCCGGTCGTGCCGGTGGCGCGAGGTCGGCGGCGGCCAGGGCATTGCCGATCCTCGTTGGCGCCATGATCGTGTCCGGGTCGTTGAACATCTTGCTTGGGGTTCCGGTGTGGCTGCAGTTGCTGCATTTGCTGCTGGCGGACGCACTTTGGATCACCTACGTCCTCGCCTCGGCGCAAGCCCTCCAGGTGCCGGCAGGAGTCAGTCAGCCGGTATAGGCATCCGCTCGTCGCCGAGGAGGTAGCGCGGTCCGGAGCCCTTGTTCGAGATCGCGTCGGATGGGTTGAAGATGGCGCACGATTTCAGCGAGAGACAGCCGCATCCGATGCAGTCGGACAACTCGTCTCGCAACGCTTGGAGCTCGGCGATCTGATTGTCGAGCCGCGCTCGCCACGAACGAGACAGCCTCTCCCAATCTCGCTTGGTCGGCGTCCGCTCGTGGGGAAGTGTTTCCAAGGCCACCGCCACCTCCCCCAGGGATAGTCCCATCTCCTGGGCCGCTCTGATCAGGGCCACCCGGCGCAGGGTGGCTCTCGGGTAGCGCCGCTGATTGCCGGGAGTCCGTTCTGAGGCAATCAAGCCGCGATCCTCATAGAAACGAAGTGCCGAGGTGGCGACTCCCGCGCGCTCCGCCAATTCACCGATCGTCAGCCACTCCATCTCGGCAGTGTACCTCTTGACTTCAAGTGAACTTGAAGTTGTAGCGTGAACGAGATGACAACTCAGCAAGGGGAATGGGTGGCGGCGATCGGAATCGACGACCTGGCGGTTGGCGGTCGCAAGCTGTTTCGCCACTACGACAAGCGGATCGCCATCTTCCGCACTGAACAGGCGGTCTACGCCGTCGACAATCGCTGCCCGCACCAGGGCTATGCCTTGCTGCAGGGTGAAATGCGGGGCGAGACCCTGACCTGCGCCTGGCACAACTGGAAGTTCGAGCTCGACGAGAACGGAACATGCAGCTTCGGGGGAGAAGCGGTCCGCGCCTATCCGGTACGTGTCAACCAGGGCCAGGTCTTCGTCGACGTGACCGATCCCAGCGCCGAGGTCATCGCACCCCAGCTCTTCCAGAGTCTCTTGGAAGCGATGGGTGATGTCGACATCGGCAGGATGGCCCGGGACACGTTGCGCATCCGTCAGATCGGACGACCCCTTGCGGACGTTGTTCGGGAAGGGGTGATGTACGGGGCACCTCGCATGGAATATGGATGGAACCACTCGCTGGCGACCCTCACCGACTGTCTTCACCTCGCTGCCATGTTCGAGGGCGAGCTCCAGGCGTTCCCTGTGATCCAGGGGATGTCAGTGGTGGCCCAGAACGAGGTCCGCCGGCCCTTCCGACCCCGGCCGGACCCGATCGATCCGGTGGAGCTTTACGGCAGCATCGACGATGCATTGGCCGCCTATCCAGTTCTGGTGGACGAGGAAAGGGGGGACGAGGCGGAGGGGTTGTTGCGGGGTCTGATTGCTGTAGGTGTGGACAAGGCGAGGATCCGCCATGCCCTGCTCTCCGCCATCACGGACCACTTCCTCGGATACGGGCATCCGATGATCTACGCCCAGAAATCGTTCGAGATGCTGGAGACCGTTGGCTGGGGAGAGGCTGACACGGTCCTCGGGCCACTCGTGCCGAGCACTGTCCTCGCCACTCGCTACGACCGTCTCCCCTACATGCGAAAGTTCAATCGTGCGTTCCAGGAGCTCGCCCCGGACCTGGGCCGCCAGGCGACTGCCGGCGGACACGCCAGCTTTGATGCGAGGCGTTTCACATTGGCCGTCCTCGACGCCGATGCGGAGACCGCGTGCCGGGCCCTCAGCGAAGCCCTGGATTCCGGCGTCGCCGTTCTCCTGCTCCTCGACGCCATCTCGCGTGCCGCCGCGGAGCGACTGCGTCGATTCGACATCGATATCGATCTGGATGACACAAATGAGTGGGGATGGCTCGACGTGACTCACAACCTGACGTATCTCGATGCCCTGCGCTGGGCCTGGTCCGTCGACTCCAGCCCGGAGGTTCTTCGTGGCCTTTACCACGCGGTCTGGTTCGTCAATTTCACCCGTCAACTCGACGAGCGAGCCCCGAGGACCCGGCCCGAGCCATGGGTCAATTCCGATACTGGGATCGTCCTCGATGCGATCCGGGCCAAGGATCCCGAGGGAGTCGAGGCTGCCATCGCCGGGTTTCAGGGCCCACAGGAGGACTTGAGGGGTGCCCTCGCCCACGGCGCCTCCGAGGACAACAGTGTGGCTCCAATCATGGTGGCCCACGCCGTGAAAACCGCTCGTGCTTCGATCGTGGAGTCCGAGATCATTGGGGATCGTGCGCCGATGATCGCTGCCGGCAGGTTCCTCGCCTCTCCAAAAAGGGAGCGCTTCGTGTACAACGCCACTTTGGAGGCAATCGACTTCACCAGAGGACGGGCTCGAGGCGAAGCCAGCTAGTCGGTCTAGCCTCGCCTGGTGTTCGACGAGCTTGCCGAAGGGGTTTATAGGAGACGTTTCGAGTCTCTCGATCTGAACGTCGGCCTGGTGTTCGGAGAGTCGGCGGTTCTGGTCATCGACACCCGAGCCTCGCACCGAGAGGCCGACGAGTTGATCCGCGAGATCGAGGCCTTCACCAAGTTGCCGGTCGCTTGGCTGGTCAACACCCATTGGCATTGGGACCACGCCTTTGGCAACTCCCGGTTCCCTGGCGCCGAGATCTGGGGCCACCGACTTTGCAGGGAGGCGCTCATCGACCTGGGCGACGAGATGCTCGAGGAGGTCGCCGACATGTTCCGCGAAGACGGCAACGACGCAATGGCCGACGACATCAAAGAGGTGGTCGTGGTTCCACCGGGATCGGTCTTCGAAGACTCAGTGACCATCGATCTCGGCGGCCGGGCCGTGGAGCTGACCTATCACGGACTGGCTCACACTGACGCCGACATCGTGATCCGGATTCCAGACTGCGGCGTGACCTTCTTCGGGGACATGTTGGAGAACGGAGCGCCCCCGAACTTCGGTGACAGCTATCCCCTGTCCTGGCCGGGCACTCTCGGCGCCGCCATGTCATCACTCGACGGGCTGATAGTCCCCGGTCACGGTGAGGTCATGACGCCTGCCGACGCTGGGACCCAGCTGGAGGAGTTGAAGGAGGTCGCCCGCGCCGCGACCTGGTGCCTGGTGGATAAGCACCCCGTCGAGGAGATGGCACAGACCGGGCCATATCCGGCCGAGGTGATGATGGCCGCGCTCAATCGGGCACTGGAAGTCGGCGGCTCAGGCTGAGAGCTCGGCTCGCACCACTTCTGGGTCGGTGGTGGGCAGCATGCAGACCTGGTTCTCGCACACATAGGCGAGTGTCGAATCGGGCTGCCCTCGGCCTTTCAGAAGCGGCACCCGATCGTCAGCCGCCAAGGCTATGGCGAGCACCACAGCGGGGCGGAACCGCTCCCAATAAACACCCTCAAATGGACCGGGCCGGGGACCCACGACCGCCAATTCACGGGCCATTCCCAGGCCGTGAAGGACCGAGAGATGATGCCCGACCATCGACGGATAGCGCTCGATCAGTGCTCCTGCTGCAGTGATGGCGCTTATCGCCAGGTCTCTGAGCTCGGCTTCACCGGTGTATGCCGCCAGGATGGCCAGCGCTTCGGCCGCCATCGCGTTCCCCGAAGGGAGCGGGTTGTCGGCCAGGCTCTTGGGTCGCTTGATCAAGCTGGAGTCTTCGGCGTTGTCGTAGAACCCGCCTGACGGGTCTGCGAAGTGGAGGGGGATCTGCCTGGTGAGCCGCTCCGCCGCCGCGTACCACTCGTAGCCCCCGGTCGCCGCGTAGAGAGCGAAAAGGCCAAGCGCCAACGAGGCATGATCTTCGAGAAACCCCCGGACCCGGGTCTGACCTTCCCGCCAGGACCGCATCAGGGCGCCATCGACGATCAAGTGGTCCAGGAGGAAGCGGCCGGTGGATTCGGCGGCCTCCAGATAGCCGGGATCGTGAAGGGCGGCGCCCGCTTCAGCCAGGGCCCGGAGCGCCAGCCCGTTCCATGAGGTGACCACCTTGTCGTCGAGGCCGGGGCGGATCCGCTCGCTGCGTGCCTCAAGGAGACGCTGTCTGATCGAGTCGATGCGGGCGCTCCAGGGGTCGGTGGTGGGCCGGTAAAGGATGTTGGAACCTTCGAAATTTCCGTGTGGGGTTGTACCGAAGAAGCGTGCCGCCTCTGCGGCGTCGTCGTCCCCCAGGACGGAGGCCAACTCACCCAACGTCCACACATAGAACTTGCCTTCTACGCCTTCGGAGTCCGCATCCTCGGCCGAGAAGAACCCGCCATCAGGGTGGCGGAGGTCGGTGAGCAGATAGTCGAGCGTCGCACGAGCAACATCGAGCAGACCCGGATCCGCCAGTTCCTTGCCCGCCCAGAGGTAGATGCGGGCGAGCTGTGCGTTGTCGTAGAGCATCTTCTCGAAATGAGGAACCAGCCACTGGTTGTCGACCGAGTAGCGGGCGAAGCCCCCTGCGAGCTGATCATGGATCCCACCCGCTGCCATCTCCATCAGGGTGGTGCGAAGCATGGAGTCGGCCCGCGATGCCCAGGGCTCGCCGTGAACCCGCAACAAGAATTCCAGGACCGGCTGCTGAGGGAACTTTGGCGCCTCACCGAACCCACCGTTGATCGGGTCGAAAGTCGCCGCAATCGTCTCGTATGCGTCCTGCAACGCCGGCTCCTGGGGCAGACCGTCGGCCGGAGGGATGTCCCGATTGATGGCCTCGGTCAATCGCGCCGACTGCTCGAGGACCTCGTCACGCCGGTTCACCCAGGCATCGGAGACCGCAGTCATCACCTTGGAAAACGAAGGCATTCCGTGATGGTCTCGGTTGGGGAAATAGGTACCCGTGTAGAAGGGCTGACCGTCAGGGGTCATCCAGACGGTCATCGGCCACCCACCTCGTCCGGTCATCGCCTGGACGGCTTCCATGTAGATGGCGTCGACATCCGGTCGCTCTTCACGGTCGACTTTCACGTTGACGAAAAGGCGATTCATGACCTCGGCCGTTTCCGGGTCTTCGAATGACTCGTGTGCCATCACGTGGCACCAGTGGCAAGCCGAATAACCGACACTGAGCAGAACGGGCACGTCACGCTCCCGGGCCTCGGCGAAGGCTTCCTCGCCCCATTCCTGCCAATCGACGGGGTTGTCCTGGTGTTGGAGCAGGTAAGGAGAGGATGCCTGGGCAAGACGGTTGGCCACAGGATGACCGTACCGCGATGCCATGACTGGTTGGCTAAGTTTCGACACGTGCCAGATCAGCGTCTCGAGGAGCTCTATCAGTCGGCGGAGAAGCGCTGGCTCCAGAACTGGCTCGACGGCCCCGGGCTGCCTGGCAACCCGCTTCGACGTGGCGATTTCGCCCCAGACGTGCAACTGGTGGGAGAAGACGGTTCACCGGTGGCCTTGAGCTCGTACTGGTCGAAGCGGACGGCCCTGGTCATGCTGTGGCGACACCTCGGTTGTGGGTGCGGGCTGGAACGGACGACCCAACTCCAGAAGGACTACCCCGACTATGTCAACGCTGGTCTCGAGGTGGTCGTGGTGGCCCCGGGCGACCCGCAGCGGGTCGCCTTCTACAAGGAGAAGTACGGGATCCCGGCGCCGATGCTGGCCGATGGCGACTATTCCACACACCGGGCGTTCGGGCTTGGCCATTGGTCACCGGAGCAGGTCCTCTACGACGCCCCGGACCACTTTTGCGAGCTAGCCGAGGAGACCGGTGTCGACTTCCAAGCCGAACGGCGCGCCATGGGCCGGCCATTGGTCGACGACCCATGGATGCAGGCTGGGGAGTTCGTTATCGGTGTGGAAGGAGTCATCCGGGTGGCTTACCCCTACAACTATTGCGAGGACTTTCCCGATCCCAGGATCTTCACCACGGCGGCCCGGCTCGCCGGCTAGGCCTTGGATCCACCGGTGAAGGCGGCCGCCAGGCCGAGGCCGGTGTAGATCGTTCCCGCGACGTAACCCTGCCCCCGGCGCCAGGCGTCACTGTCGAGGAAGCGGGCTCCGGCGGCCCCGGCAACCATCGCATAAGTCCCGTCGCTGATCAGCCCGGCGACTATGAAGATCCCGCCGAGCACGATCAGTTGGAGAGTCGTGTTCCCCAGCGCCGGGTCCACGAACTGGGGGACGAAGGCGAGGAAGAACAACGCCGTCTTCGGGTTGAGGATGTTGACGATTGCGCCCTGCCAGAAGATGCGGCGCATCGACATCGGTTCGGGTCGGGCGAGGCCCTCGGGCCTGCCCGCGGAGCGAAAAGCCATGATCCCGAGGTAGATCAGGTAGCCGGCACCGGCAAACTTGACGACTGCGAATGCGGTAGCCGATGCCGCGATCAGGGCACTCAGCCCGACGACCGCAGCCGCCACGTGGACCAGGCTCCCGAGGTGGATTCCAAGGACCGAGACGAGACCGGCGCGTCGCCCTTGGGTGACGCTGCGGGTGACGATGTAGAGAACGGCGGGGCCGGGGATCACGAGCAACAACAGAGTGGCGCCGAGGAAGACGAGCAGGGTGGAGGGCTCGGGCATCCGGTGAGGCTAAACCTCACGGGCACCAGTCAATCCCCAATTTCGTAGGCTGACGCGGTGAAGACCATTCTCCTCATGCGCCACGCCAAATCCGACTGGGATGCTTCCTACGCCTCCGACCACGACCGTCCCCTTGCCCCGAGGGGCCATCGGAGCGCAACGGTGATGGGCAGGGTGCTCACAGCTTGGGACGAGGTCCCGGATCTTGTGATCACCTCGTCCGCGGCTCGGGCCCGGGCGACAGCAGAAGAAGTTGTCCGCGCCGGGTCGTGGAAATGCCCGATCACAGTCGAGTCCGATCTCTACGGCACCGGCCCGGGGACAGTCCTCGGCGTCGCTGAGGGCATCGCCACCGACGAGGAGCGAATCATGCTCGTCGGCCATGAGCCGACGTGGTCGATGTTGGCCGAGCAAATCACGGGCGGCCGGGTGGAGATGAGAACCGCCGGGGTGGCTGCCATCGACCTTCTGGCGGACACCTGGGAAGGGCTTGTCGAGGGGCGGGGATGGCTGAGATTCGTGATCAACCCCCGCATGTTCTTTGGGTCCGAGTGGGATCGAGAATGAGGCCGATGCGGGGTGAAAAGCGGAATGTGGAGCGGCCCGCATGCGTTTTTCTTTGTGTTGGCGAGACGGGAACTCCAGTTGTCCCCAGCACGTCTAAACATTGTTGAAAAGAGGGGGGTTCACAAAACGCCCTTCTTGTGTCATAGTTGGGCGGCCCGGGGATCACCGCATCCCTGCCCAACGGGCCCCCAGGAGGACTTAGATCTTTATGGCCGCTGCTGAAACGCGTATCGAGAAAACTGAAAAGCCACGCCCCCGTCTTCATTCGAAGCTGACGGACGAGCGCGGCCGTCTCACGACCGACCTCGTCTCCCAGTACCTCACCGCCATTGGTGAGTACGACCTGCTCACCGCCGAGCAAGAAGTTGAGCTCGCCCAGAAGATCGAAGCGGGTGAAGAAGCCGCCGAGCGCCTGGAGAAGGGCGAGTACAGCGGCAAGCGCGAGGAGATGGAATTGCGTCGCCTTTCGCGGCGCGGTGCCCAGGCCAAGGATGACTTCTTGACCGCCAACCTCCGTCTGGTCGTGGCCAATGCACGTCGTTACGCCAACACCTCCGGGATTGACTTCCTCGACCTGATCCAGGAAGGCAACCTCGGCCTGATTCGCGCCGTCGAGAAGTTCGACTGGCGCAAGGGCTTCAAGTTCTCCACATATGCGACCTGGTGGATCCGTCAGGCCATCACGCGGGCCATTGCCGATAAGTCGCGCACGGTCCGTATCCCGGTTCATCTCCACGACACCCTGGCCGCGGTCAGGGCTGCTCAAGCCTCGCTGAAGGCCGAGTTGGGCCGTGACCCACGGCCGGAAGAGATTGCTGAGGAAGCGGGCGTGACAGCGGACAAGGTCGAGCTCGCCCTGAGCGTGGCCGACACTGTTTCCCTGGAGCAGCCGATCGGTGAGGATGGCGCCCAACTCGGCGACTTCATCGAGGACGAGGACGCCGCCGACCCGGTGCAGATGACCGAGGAGATGGATGTCGCCAACTCATTGCGGATTTCCATCGAGCGCCTACCCGAGCGTGAGGGGCGGATCCTGGCCCTCCGCTATGGCTTCTACGACGGGGTACCCCGGACTTTGGAAGAGATCGGCGACGAGTTCAACCTAACCCGGGAGCGTATTCGTCAGTTGGAGAAGCTGGCACTGTGCCGTCTCCGTCATCCCTCGTTTGGGATTCGGGAAGCCGACCTGGTCTGACCCACCCGTAATTGAGACCGTGGGGTCCGGATATGACCCCTCTAGGTCCCAATTACGAGAACGAAGATGGTCAGCGGATCGGCACCCAGACCAATTTCAGCTCCACCACCCGGATGTCGGTCTTCTCGAGCGGGATTTCCACCGTTTCGATCTGGGACGCCTTCGCCCCGGACTGATCACTGATCTCGCTGATCTTGGCGGCCAACTCACTTTCGAGCTCGGCCAATTCCTGTTGCTCATCGGCAAGCGCTTCGCCTGCGTTGTCGGCCCGTGTCTGTGCTTTCTGTGAGGCGGCGCGACGGCGGGCCACCTGACCGAGCGGGTTGGACCTTTTGCGCCCACCCAGGAATGCACCGAGTAGATCCCCGGCTCCGGAGATCAGTTCATCGCCTTGACGTGAGGTGGCGTCCGCCTGGAGGTCAGCTACCCGATTCTCCGCCTTGGAGATGGAGTCGCGAACCCGATCGATCCTCGCTGCGTAGGTGTCCTTGAGCTTTGCCATCGCCTCGTCGCCCGCTCCCTCGGCGGCCTCTGCGGCCCGCGCAACGAACTCGTCCTGGGTCTCGCCGACCCTGGAATAGATGCGCAGGGATGCGTTCCTGAAGACCGTGGCCCTCTGATTGGCCACCAGGTAGCCCTTGAGATCGGATTCCAGCGCGCTCCAGAAGCCCTTTGTCCCGATTGGCGCTTCGGTGATGGCGAATTCGAGGCTGGTTGTCGGGGCGGCAAGGAAGTCCCGTGGATCGTGATCGACGGCATAAACCGTTTCCGGCCCGACGATCCCACCGAGAGGATGGATGACGGCCTCATACGTCTCTTGGTGACTGACACCGGCCGTTGTGTCGTCGTAGAGCAGTTGAACAGTCGTGGCCACCACCGGTTGATAGCGGGCACCGGTGGGGTCGGAACCCACAGTCCCTGCCCAGGATGCGGCAGGGTCGAGGAATACGGCTGCGATTCCCGTTGCCACCTCGGGCATCACTGGCACCGATTCTTTGCCCGCCACCGGATCGGCCGGCGCTGTTGCAACCTTCGGGCTCTCCTCTGGCTTGGTTGTGGGCCGGGCTCGGCGGCCATCCATCAATTTCGACACCTGGTCCCGGGTCAGCGGCCCTGCGAGGTAGGACATGACCCATCTGGTGTCGAACACCTTCGGACCAGGGCCCTTGGTGGTGTGAAGCAGGAATTGGCGCTTCTCGAGACCGGAAATGAGCTTGTCGTACGCGGAGACATCTACTCCGCCGGCGGCAGAGTCGAGGGCCTCGAGGATGCGCTTCTTGTCGTTCTCGGTCTGTAGCCGTCCCACCATCCAGGTGCCGGCATTCGACATCGCCTTGTAGTCGAGGTCGACCGGGTTTTGGGTGGAGAGGACCATCCCGACTCCGAAGGCCCTTGCCTGTTTGAGGATGGTCAGAATCGGCTTTTTGGAAGGGGGCTCAGCGGTGGGTGGGGCGAAGCCGAACACCTCATCCATGTAGACGAGGGCTCGGAGGTCCGAGGTCCCGGCGAGTCCCCGGAACCAGGTCACCAGTTTCGAAAGGAGGAGTGTCACCAGGAACTGCCGCTCGGCATCCGAGAGGTGCGCCAGATAGATGATGGCGGCGGGCGTCTTTCCGTTTGAGCCGAGCAGATTGCCGATCTCGAGGGGCTCGCCTTCGATCCATGAGGCGAACGACGGCGACGCCAGCAAACCGTTGAGTTTCATTGCCAGGGCCATGCGCTCCTTCTCGGGAAAGAAGGTGTCGACCTCGAAGACGCCGAGTTTGCGCATCGGGGGTTTGGGGATCTGACCTACCAGGGTCGCCAGATCGAGGTCCTTCCCGTCCCGCCACCAGGTCTCGATGATCGTGGCCAGCAGGATGTGCTCCGGGCTTGAGATCGGATCGGCGTTGACCCCGGCGAGGGCGAGGACAGAGGAGACGAAACCCTCGATCTCATCCCGGATCACTTCGGACTCGGTCTCCCAGTCGAGCCTGGGCGCCGCCAGCGAGCCGAGGACGTTGAGAGGCACCCCGGCCGAGGACCCCGGGGTGTAGATGGTCATCGCAGTCGTATCGCGCAGCTTCGCCATGCGATCAGGGGTGATCTCTGCCTTGGAGAGCCCATCCCCCCAGGCCTGGGCCGTGGAAGCCGCCTTCTCATCGGGGCTAACGCCCTCTTTGGCCGCCGCCGCCTCGTCGATCCAGGGCCGGAAGTCTTCGGGTCGCAACTCGGGAAAGTCGAGGAGGAGGTTGCCCATGTCGCCCTTGGGGTCGATGACCAGACATGGGATCCCGCTCAGCAAAGCCTCTTCGATAAGCCCGATCCCGAGCCCGGTCTTCCCCGAGCCGGTCATCCCGACGATCACGCCGTGAGTGGTGAGGTCGGCGCTGTCGTACAGCAGATGCTCACCGGTCTCCCGGTCGGCGCCGATATAGAACTTGCCTGGTTCGCTATCCATTGCGGGCCAACCTAGGCCGGCGGGCCTCGTAATTCGACTGACCCAGCCGGCGCCGGGTCGTAGAATCACCCCTGGTTTGGTCGGGTCATCTGACTTGACTTCAACCAAACTTGAAGTTGTAGGTTTCTGAGATCCATGTCTTCCGACAAAATCACCCCCTGGTCTTTGCTGCGCGACGGAATCCGCCTCATCTGGCGATTCGTCAAAGGGCATCCGGCAGCCTTCGGGCTCGCCGTGTTCGGTGCCGCCCTGTTCGCAGGCGCCATCATCGCCTCCGCGTGGGTGATCGGCCGGGTCACCGATGAAGTGATCATTCCGGTCCTCGACCAGGGCTCCAGCTTCGTGGGTCTGCTGCTCCCGGCCGCCCTCGCCATCCTTGCCGTGGCGGTCATCAAGGCTTTCGGAATCGTCATGCGCCGCACCTCTGCGGGATATCTCCAGTTCCGCACCCGACAGGATGTGCGAAATGAGCTGCTCGAACATCAGTTGTCGTTGCGGATGTCCTGGCTGAACCGGCAGTCGATCGGGGACCTGTTGGCAGTCGCTGATACCGACGTCGACCAAGGCACTGGCGTACTCGGGCCCCTGCCCTACGCCACCGGCGTGTCGCTCCTCCTCGTGGGGACCATCATCATGATCACGGCGATCGATCCCTGGCTCGGGCTCGGAGCCCTCATCGGTCTCATCGTCGTGATCGTCGTCGACATTCGTGGCAGCTGGGTCACCTATGGGCTCTGGGAGAAGGTCCAGGAATCACGTGGCGAGGTTGCGTCAGTGGCCCACGAGTCGTTCGACGGAGCCCTGACCGTCAAGTCATTGGGACGAGAGAACTACGTCGCTCATCACTTCGGAATCGCCTCCGACCTGCTTCGGGACCGCTTGATCAAGGTCAACTCGACCTGGGCCTCGTATCAGGCCGTGATTCGCGCCCTCCCCCAA
>DATDJH010000296.1:0-2489 GCA_036520635.1 Acidimicrobiia bacterium | reverse complement strand
GTACTCCAGGGCGGCCTGCACCTGGTACTCGTAAATGCCCGGTCTCGCGAAGCGCATGGCCTCGATATGGCCTCGCGCCGTCAGCTCACATGCCCGCCGCAAGCTGGCGATCTCGTCGTCGGTCTTGAACAGCCTCATCTCTCCAAGGACGACGGAGAGGTCGCGGACCGCGGAGGGCACCGAACCCCCGTAGCGAACCCGGTGGTCGCGAGCCTTCTCGACGAGCCGCTCGATTCTTGAGTCGTGGTGCTCGTTGCCGGTCTCGTACCACAGGGCATCACGACCGATCATGAGTCGGGTGACCACCTCGTCCAGCTCGCCCAGCTCATAGGCGGCGTCCACCCCGAACCTCTCCTTGGCCCCGTCGACCCCGGCCCGGTAACCGTTCCAGGCCTCCATTTCGGGATCTCGGGCCCTCACGAAGAGGGTGTAGTCCCCATCGGAGTGGCCAGGAGTGATCACTGCCACGGCCTCGGGCTCCGGAAACCCGGTCAGATAGAGGAAATCCGGGTCCTGGTGGAAGTCGAACGACGTGTCATAGCTGCGAGTCACCTCGACGGCGGCGGGGATCACCGCGATCCCATCGACTCCGACGATCTCACCCAGACGACGGCGACGTGCTGCAAAGCGATCAGACATGCGTCAAACGGTAGTTCGCCTAGGAGCCCACATACTCCAGGTCCACCAACAGCGGGAAGTGGTCAGAGCCGAGATTTGGTCCCAGCCTTCGGTCCCTGACTCTGAGGGCGTCGCTATGGAGGAGATGATCGATCGGCACCCTGAGCAGGACAAAAGAGGTCGCCGAGAACGAAGGTTGCAGCCCGAATCCGATCTGCGAGTTCCGTAATCGGCCCTCGGAGACCAAATTGCGGATCGGCCATGACCAGGGAGTTGCGTTGAGGTCGCCGACCACGAAGTAGGCGCCTGACTGTTCCGCCGCCCAACTCGCGGCAAAAGCCAGCTGAGCGTCACGAAGCCCGGCGCGCTTCTCTGTGGTCGGAGCCAGGGTGTGGCTGGAGAGGACCTGGACCGAGACCGGCCAGCCGTCAGGCTGATAGTTGAGGGTCACCGCACGAGGTTGAGCCTCGGCGAAGCCATGCGAAACGGCTTCGACCTCATCGCGGGCCAGAATCACCGTGCCGAAGATGAGATTGTCGGATCGGGCCCTGATGATCTCGTAGTCGAGATCCGCTGCCTCGAGGGCGACCTCCCAAGGTCGGCTCGCCTCGTGCAAGAAAACGAGGTCGGCGTCCACGGAGTCGATGTAGTCGATGACCTCGTTGTAGTTCTCGTTGGTCGAGAGGAGGTTGAAGCTCAACACAGAGAGATGGGGTGCGGCAGGATCCGACTTCCCCGGTGAGCCGAAGTAGAGAGGTGCCACGAAAACCAGGTTCACCAGGCATACCGCGAGGATCGCGCTCCCACTCTTCTTCCACCGTGACAGGATGACGATCCCGCCCAGAATCGCCAGCACTACGACGTACTGAGCACGGAAGTTGGCCAGTACGTCCAGCCACCAGACCCACCTCCCAGCGAACGACGCGAGGCTGGCCACGGCTATCACCGCCGCCGGGATGATGACGAGGATCACGGCGGGTTCAGCCGGCGTCCGCGCCGATCCTGGAACGAATCGCCGTCACCTGCCGATGAACGGAGGCAGCGGTTCCCGAACCAGGAGACCGTTCACCGGTCACCGACTTCTCAACATCGACCACCGCGAGGTCGGCCTCCTCGAAGCTGTCATGGGCCGTCTTCAGATCATCGAAGGTTGCATCCGTCAGGCTCCGCCCGGCGTTTTCGAGCGTGATGATCAGCATCCCGACCGTCTTATGAGCCTCGCGGAACGGGATGCCCCGCCGAACCAGGGCCTCGGCGAGGTCGAGGCTGGCAGTCGCTCCCTCCGGCATCGGAGGAGCGAACTCGATGTGGCCGAGCATTTCGGTCATCGCCAACAGAGACGATTCGAGGACATCATCAGCGTCGAACACCAGTCTCTTGTCCTCCTGAAGATCACGGTTGTAGGCGAGGGGAAGGCCCTTCTGTAGGGCGATCACCGCCGCCAGATCGCCGGCGGCCCGGGCAGATCGCCCCCGAACCAGTTCGGCGATATCCGGATTTCGCTTATGGGGAAGGGCGGACGACCCGGTGCTCACCGAATCGTCGAGCCGGGCCCACCCAAACTCGGTCGAGGTCCACAGCACGATTTCCTCGGCGAGACGGGAGAGGTCGACCATCGCTTGGGCACAGCAGAAGACATATTCCGCGACGTGATCTCTGGAGCCCACCGCATCGAGTGAATTTGAGAAGACAGTGCCAAACCCCAGCAGGCTGGCGCTTTGCTCCGGATCGATGCCTAAAGACGTCCCCGACGAGGCTCCCGCGCCCAGCGGCGAGACATCGAGCCTGCTTCGGCTCCCGGTAAACCGATCGACGCTCCTCAGAGCCATCCAGGCGTAAGCGAGAAGATGGTGGCCCAGGGTGCTCGGTTG